>JBLHHD010000099.1:0-8116 GCA_047614605.1 Alteromonadaceae bacterium | reverse complement strand
CTCCTGCATAAAATGCATACAGGCCATCCATGGCCTAAACCCCGGTTTGCAGGCCATCCTTAAACCCCGGTTTGTGCGAAAGTTACGAAGCTGGTTGTTTAACCTCTACGTTTTGCACCATCTGCCCACGTCTAAGGCCATAATAAATCAGCCCGCCGAGGATTGAACCGGTGAACCAGCCGAAGCGATAAAACCAGTCGAGATAACCAGTGGTTAGGGCAAATAACGTTAATAACACCGGGATGAAAAATGCGGCTAATCCCTGATAATTGAAGTTGGCGTATTTGCCGCCTTTTTTGTATAACGACACCAAATCAAGCTGCTGTTTGTTGATCACAAAATAATCGACAATCATGATACCAGCGATAGGGCCTAACATACTCGAATAACCCAGCAGCCAGTTCGAATACAACGCTTCAACACTTACATCAGATTCTATCCAGTGCATTTTTTTCATCAGCTCCCAGCTCATCATTAATACGCCAATGATACCGGTGAGTATGACGCCGCGCTTTTCGCTGATGACTTTGGGAGCCATATTTTGAAAGTCATTGGTAGGGGATACAATATTCGCCGCACTGTTAGTCGAGAGGGTGGCGATGATGATCAACACCATGGCAACGGCTATCATCATTGGGTTGCCGATTTTGCCAATCAGGTTAATGGGGTCGGAAATGGTTTCGCCCACCAAAGTGCTTGAAGCGGCGGTTAATACTACGCCTAATGCCGAGAAGAAAAACATGGTTAGCGGCAAACCAATCACTTGTCCAACAATCTGGTCTTTTTGTGATTTCACGTAGCGGCTAAAGTCGGGGATGTTAAGGCTTAACGTCGCCCAAAATCCTACCATCGCAGTGATACCGGCCAAAATGTAGGGGAATGACGCATCACCTTCTGGGCGGTTGGCTTTGGTGGCTAAAACTTCACTGACATTGATTTGTGGCACTGCCCACATCATTAAGCCAATACCCACGGCTAACAAGATAGGGGCTGAGAGATTTTCTAAGGTTTTGATTGAATCGGCGCCTTTGATCACCACCCACAGGTTAAGGACTAAAAACATGAAAAAGCCATACACTTCGCCAACACTGCCAAGCTCTGCCCACGCGGGGAAGATATTGGATAACAGTAAATGACAGGCAATGCCGCCAAACAGGGTTTGAATACCAAACCAGCCGCAAGCCACCACCGCCCTGATTAAACAGGGTATATTAGAGCCATACAGACCAAATGAAGGGCGCAGCAAGACAGGGAAGGGGATGCCGTATTTGGTGCCCGCAAAGGCGTTTAGCGTCAGGGGAATTAATACAATCACGTTGGCGATAAAGATGGTGAAAAGTGCTTCCATCACCGATAAACCAAAATACGCAGTGAGTACGCCGCCTAGTGTGTAGGTGGGTACGCATATTGCCATACCAACCCATAACGCGGCTACGTTGCCTTTGTGCCAAGTGCGTTGAGCCACTTTGGTGGGGGCAATATCGTCGTTATACAGCGAACTGTCGCGTACATCAGAGCGCACATCGAGTTCGATAAATTCTCCCACCTGCACATCGCTTGATGGCTGTTCATGTTGGGCTAACGGCATGGTTTTCTCCTGCGACCGGGGCCACATTGTTTTTGTTGTTTTTTGATCAAATAAGCCACCGGGGATGACCACGGTGGCTATTGTTAGTATAAATTCGGTAAACTCAAACCCTTTTTAAATTTCGGTTAATTTATCATAGGTTTCTGGTCGACGATCACGATAGAACTGCCAGACTTTTCTGATCTCTTCAATCATGTCTAAATCGAGCGTTGATATCAACAACTCATCCTGATCTTCTGAGGCACAATCAATAATTTCACCACGAGGATTAACATGGTAGCTATTACCGTAAAACTTGCCGATATTCCATGGCGGCTCGGTACCCACCCGGTTGATGCAACCC
This sequence comes from Alteromonadaceae bacterium, assembly GCA_047614605.1. Classification (GTDB taxonomy): domain Bacteria; phylum Pseudomonadota; class Gammaproteobacteria; order Enterobacterales; family Alteromonadaceae; genus JABSOG01. Next base: position 6,185 of record JBLHHD010000099.1, on the reverse strand, counting down.
ATGAAATAACCATTGGCTACGGCATGAGCGGGTTGCTCCAGTTTCCACAAATGCTGTGATAAACCGGCGACGGTGGCTGACGGGTTATAAACGATTTCGGCCCCATTAAGGCCCAAAATTCGTGCACCTTCAGGGAAATGACGGTCATAACAGATGTAAACGCCAATTTTGGCATAACGGGTTTGAAATACTGGCCATTCGTTATCACCCGGTTTGAAGAAAAACTTCTCCCAAAAACCACTGGTGTGAGGGATTTGTTTTTTACGGTATTTGCCCAGGTAAGTACCATCAGCATCGATGACCGCAGCGGTATTGTAATAAACACCGGGCTGAACAAATTCGTATAAAGGCACGATAATGACCATCTGATACTTTTTGGCGTATTCGGCCATGATATCAGTGGTGCGTCCTGGGATTGGCTCGGCGGCATCATACCAGCGAGCATCCTGAGAAGGGCAAAAGTAAGGGCCGTTAAAGATCTCTTGTAAACATAAAATCTGGACGCCTTTTTCACCAGCTTCTTCGATAAAAGGAATGTGGTGATCCAGAGCCGCCTGTTGAATTTCGGCTACCGGACGGGATTCGTCGTTCAGCGGGTTGTGACATTGGATCAAACCGCTTTTTACATATCTTGGCATGATGTTATCTCTTGTCTTTTATTAAGGATCTTCGCGATACGGGTTGGCCGGATGGTGTAGCCAGCTCAAGTGTGGTTCGCCTTTGTCGATGTCTTTCATGACGATGGCATTTGGCTCTGGACAGGTGACCTGACACAGGTTACAGCCAACACACTCTTCATCAATGACCGTAAATTCGCGTTTTCCGTCAATTTCGGTAAAGGCAATTGCCTGATGCGAAGTATCTTCACAAGCCGCAAAACAACGACCACACTGAATGCAGTTGTCTTGGTCAATCACGGCGATACGGTTGTAATTCATGTTCAGGTGTTTCCAGTCCGTGGTATTTGGAATGGCCGCAAGGCTGAAATCGCTGATTGATTTGTGGCCTTTTTTGTCCATCCAGTCACTCAGACCGTCGCATAAATCATCAATGATTTTAAAACCATAAAGCATCGCAGCCGTACAAACTTGTACATTCATGGCACCAAGGCTAATAAATTCGGCTGCATCACGCCAGTTTGATACCCCACCAATGCCAGAGATTGGCAACGCAGAGGTTTCTGGGTTACGAGCAATTTCGGACACCATGCTTAATGCGATAGGTTTTACCGCTGAGCCACAATAACCGCCATGTGTGCCTTTACCATCAACGCTAGGCTCAGGTGACATAGTATCAAGGTTCACCGAGGTGATAGAGTTGATGGTGTTGATTAAACTGACCGCATCAGCGCCGCCGCGTAAGGCCGCTTCTGCTGGCTTACGAATGTCGGTGATGTTTGGCGTCAGTTTGACAATCACGGGTAATGAACCATATTGCTTGCACCAGCGGGTGACTTGTTCGATATATTCAGGCACCTGACCTACCGCAGCACCCATGCCACGCTCAGGCATCCCGTGAGGGCAACCAAAGTTAAGTTCGATACCATCGGCACCCGTGGCTTCAACCAAAGGTAAGATGCGTTTCCATGATCCTTCTTCACAAGGCACCATCAGCGATACGATAATGACGCGATCGGGCCAGTCTTTTTTAACTTGAGTAATTTCGTCAAGGTTGATTTGCAAAGGGCGATCAGTGATCAGTTCAATATTGTTAAAGCCCAGCACTTGACGGTTTTGCCCGTAATGTACGCCGTAACGTGAAGAGACGTTAATGGGGGCCGGATCTTCACCAAGGGTTTTCCATACAACGCCACCCCAGCCTGCTTTAAAGGCACGGACCACATTGTAGGCTTTGTCTGTTGGTGGCGCAGAGGCCAGCCAAAAAGGATTAATCGATTTTATTCCGATAAATTCGCAAGATAAATCTGCCATAATAATAACCCGTTAAGCCTGTTGAAGTTGTTGATGAATGGCCTCACCGGCCTTGTTACCATGGTCGACTGCTTCAACCACTAGATCTTTACCGTCGATGCAATCACCGCCAGCAAATACATCACTTAATGAGGTTTTAAAGCATTCGTCAACGGCTAATCTGCCGCGTTTATCTAGGTTTGGCAATTCGCCCCCCCCTAGCGGGGTATTATCGAGATGTTGCCCGATGGCTTTAAAGACCACATCACAGGGCACGGTAATGGTTTCGTCGGTGGTGACAAGCTTGCCGTTATCATCCACTTTGGTGGCTAAAAACTGCATTGACGTTAAACCGTTGTCATCACCGTTAATGCTGTGTGGCTGGGCATTACAAATGAAGTTAACGCCATTGGTCAGGGCCAACTCTTGTTCATGAGCGGATGCGCCCATGGCACTGCGATCACGACGGTAAACAATGGATACTTCTTGTGCACCCAGCTTTTTGCTTTGTACAGCGATATCAATTGCAGTCATACCAGCACCAATAACAACTACGCGACGACCCACAGGCAATGTTGCCATGCTGTCGGCTTGACGTAATTCACTGATGTAATCAACGGCATCTTCAACACCTGCTAAATCTTCGCCCGGTACGTTTAAGGCGTTAGTGGTGTTAAGTCCGATGCCGATAAATACGGCGTCATGATCGGCTCGTAGTTGATCTAAAGTCAGGTTTTTGCCAAGGGCAGTATTGTATTTTACTTCGATGCCACCGACTTGCAGGACAAACGCGACTTCTTTTTGCGCATAATCGTTAAGTAATTTGTATTGGGCGATACCGTATTCGTTGAGGCCGCCGCTTTTGGCTGCTGCTTCATAAATGGTGACCTGATGACCACTGCGGGCCAAACGGTGAGCACAAGCTAAACCGGCAGGTCCGGCACCTACTACTGCCACATGCTTGCCTGTATCGGCTTCGCGGGTGAACGGGTAGGGCATTTCGGTGTCGAGGTTATCAACGGCATAACGTTGCAAACCGGAGATGTTTACCGGATCTTCTTCGCAAGTATTACGTACGCAGGCTTCTTCGCACAGGGTTTCGGTAGGGCAAACCCGGGCGCAACTGCCGCCAAGAATATTGGCATTAAGAATTTCTTTGGCTGCCCCATGAGGATTGCCAGTATTGATTTTGCGAATAAACAGCGGAATATCAATGCCCGTCGGACAAGCAGTGATACACGGTGCGTCATAACAAAAAAGACAACGCTCAGAGGCGACTAGCACCTGCTTGTCATTTAGCGGGGGGGCGATGTCGGTAAAGTTATCGATGATCTGAACGTCAGTCAATCGATTGGATTGAATAGCTTGCTTCAAACGCATGACTTTTCCTTTATTATTTGGTGGATTAAAACCCAAAACCCCGGTGACGTCACAGGGTATTAGGTTGATTATTAATATAATTGGTATTAACTAGGAAACGCAAACTGTGTGCCTTCACGGACACCCGATGATGGCCAGCGTTGGGTGATGGTTTTACGGCGGGTATAAAACCTTACCGAGTCAGGCCCATAAGCCGACAGATCACCAAACAACGAACGCTTCCAGCCACCAAAACTATGATAAGCCGAGGGTACAGGTAATGGGACATTAATACCAACCATACCGACCTGAATGTGATCAGCGAAATAACGCGCCGCTTCACCATCACGGGTGAAAATACAGGTGCCGTTACCGTATTCATGGTCGTTGATCATCTTCATCGCTTCTTCCATGGTGTCGACTCTGACAACACACAATACCGGACCAAAAATCTCTTCGGTATAAATGCTCATATCGGTGGTCACTTTGTCAAACAAACAACCGCCCAGGAAAAACCCGTCTTCGTGACCGTCAACCTTAAGGTTACGACCGTCATAAACCAACTCAGCGCCTTGCTTTACACCCTGTGCAATTAAACCAGTAATACGGTTTAGTGCCTGACTGGTGATCACCGGCCCCATCTCTTGACCTGCGACGGTGCCGTTACCGACGCGTAATTCAGCCAGCTTGTTTTTAAGTTGTGAAACGATTTCATCAGCGGCTTTGTCACCAACACAAACGGCCACAGACAATGCCATGCAACGCTCGCCACATGAACCATAAGCCGCCCCCATCAGGGTATTAACGACGTTATCTAAATCGGCATCAGGCATCACAATAGCGTGATTTTTGGCTCCACCTAATGCTTGAACTCGTTTGCCATGCGCACTACCAGTCGCATAAATATATTCAGCAATTGGCGTAGAACCAACAAAACTGATGGCCTGAACATCTGGGTGAGTCAACAAGCAATCAACCGCTTCTTTATCGCCATTAACCAGATTGAAAACCCCATCAGGCAGACCGGCTTGCTTTAACAGTTGGGCCACTAAAAATGGTGAGCTTGGGTCGCGCTCAGATGGTTTTAAAATAAATGTATTACCACAAGCGATAGCCATTGGATACATCCAAAGCGGAACCATGGCCGGGAAGTTAAACGGAGTAATACCGGCAACAACACCCAGCGCCTGAAACTCAGACCAGCTGTCAATGCCAGGGCCAACGTTACGTGAATGCTCGCCTTTAAGTAGCTCTGGTGCGCCACAAGCGTATTCGACGTTTTCAATCCCACGGGCTAGTTCACCCATGGCATCGTCGGTGACTTTACCGTGTTCGGCTGTTAGCAAGGCGCAGATCTCTTCTTTATTCTCTTCAAGCAACTGCTTGAAACGAAACATCACCTGGGCACGTTTTAATGGTGGTGTAGCTCGCCATGCGGGAAAGGCTTCTTTGGCGGCAGCAATGGCTTGCTCAACCGTTTTGGTTGAGGCCAATGCCACTTTGCCAGACACTTTACCAGTGGCCGGATTGTAAACATCCTGAAAACGGTCTTGGGCTTCAGCGGTTTGGCTGTCAACGGTTTGACCGTTAATGATATGAGTAATTACTTGCATGTGCTTCAAAATCTCTGGTTATTCAGTGGCCGAAATGGCATCACTGAGTACGTTAAATAAAGTATCAATTTGGCTTTTTTCACTGATAAATGGTGGGGCCAATTGAATAGTATTGCCGCCACAACGGACATATACACCGGCTTCCCAACAACGGCGGAAAATTTCAAAAGGTCGTTTGGCCGGTTCATTACCACCAAAGGATTCAATTTCGAGCGCACCAGCCAAACCAAAATTACGAATGTCTTGAACATGTTTTATCCCTTTGAGCTGATGTAACTGCTGCTCAAAATAAGGGGATAGCGCAGCGGCTTTAGCCGCCATATTATCTTTTTCAAAAATATCCAATGCCGCTAATGCCGCAGCACAGGCAACCGGATGACCGGAGTAAGTATAACCATGGGGGAACTCAGGCATGTACTCTGGTCCGCCCTTATCCATAAAGGTCTGATAAATCTCAGCGGTGCACACTACAGCGCCCATTGGCACTGTGCCATTGGTTAAGCCTTTGGCTAAAGTCATCATATCTGGTGTCACACCAAAGGCGTCGGCACCAAAAGCATGACCGGTGCGGCCAAAGCCGGTGATCACTTCATCAAAAATCAGCAGGATATTGTGTTTGTTGCACAGTTCGCGCAAGCGATTAAGGTAACCTTTAGGTGGAATGATAACCCCGGCAGAGCCAGAGAAAGGTTCAACAATAACAGCGGCGATATTAGACGCGTCATGTAAGGCGACCAATTCTTCGAGTTCGTCGGCAAGCTCTACACCTTTTTCAGGCATTCCTTTAGAGAAGCGGTTTTCGGCCAGACAGGTATGAGGCAAGTGGTCGGCTTCAATGCCCTGACCAAATAATTTGCGATTAGCGCCGATACCACCAACACTGATACCGCCATAGTTTACGCCGTGATAACCACGAGAGCGGCCAATCAGGCGGGTTTTGGTTGGTTGACCTTTTTGTCGCCAGTAACCACGGGCCATTTTTAATGCGGTATCAACTGATTCGGAGCCTGAGTCAGTAAAAAATACATAATCGAGTCCGTCTGGGGTCATTGCTTTGACTTTATTCGCCACTTCAAACGCCAGCGGATTACCCACCTGAAACGCCGGGCTGTAATCAAGTTGACCAATACCCTTGCTAACAGCGGTGACAATCTCTTGACGACAATGGCCCATACCAGTGGTCCAAAGCCCTGATAAACCATCGAATATGGCCTTGCCGTCACTGGTATTGAGGTAACACCCCTCAGCACTAGTCACCATTATTGGATTTTCTTTAAAATAACGGTTGGCGGTATAAGGCATC
>JBLHHD010000098.1:0-8149 GCA_047614605.1 Alteromonadaceae bacterium | reverse complement strand
ATGGAATAATGCGATAGCGAGTAGCGCGATACTGTTAAACAGTTAAATAGTGGCGCGACTCTTTATTGTAATGGCATAATTATGGCGCGATTAATCGAATCGCGCCACTTTACAGCAATGAAATGGTTAATATTTAAAAGGTACCTGACATCGATAGCTTTAATTCGGGGCGGCGTTGGCGACTTGATACTTCAGCGCCATCGGGTTCATTATCGCGGGTGCCGTCAAAAAAGAACCGTGAGCGAGTGTAACGACCCGTGTTTAGATGGGTGACTTCGAGTTGGGTTTTAACGCCAAAATAACGGGTGGTTTCGACAAAAAAACGTAGCCGTTTATTACCCTGAAAGGTTTCTCGTTGGTCAACCCGATAGTTAATGTCGGTGAAACTTCCCCAGTATTCGAGTCCCCACGCCATTTGCTGATCAATCAGGTCCTGACGAAATTCAAACGATAACCAGTTTGGCGTATAATCATTAACCGTGCGCTCTCCGCCAACTGTATCGTCAAAACTAGAACGCCTGTGTCGGTACTTAAGCTCAAGTAAACCATTGGGTAACACATAATCCAAAGGCAAGTTTAGCTCACTCACGATACCCCAAAAAGTCGCATCACCGACATTACCCAACCCTTGATTGATAGTGCCATTATCATTGGTGGATAACAGTACTTGCTCCAGAATGTCTTTGCGCCACTCATAAAAGGCTTCGACTTTAAGACTGCCGCGCTCGCTATAGCTCCAGTCAAATGTGGTTTGATCCGGCGAAAGGTTTGGATTACCCGAGGTGGTTTGTGCATCAGAGCCGTTCGAACTAAAGGCAAAGTCAGTGAAGTCCAGCTGGCCCACCCGATGCTTTGCTTCAAACGTTACCCGGGTATCATCATCAAATTTATAAGTGGATGAGAGACGCGGTTTGATAAACTCAAAGGTCTGTTTTTGACTGGAGTCACCCGTCACTTCAATTTGCGAAAATTCACCCGTTAACCCACCTTCGATGGATAATTTCTCACTGACTTCATAAACAAAAGTAGCAAACAGTTCACCTCGCCATTCTTCAATCACTGCGTTAGAACCACTTACCGGGGTAAAGGTGGTGCCGTCAGTCTCTGAAGCGTCTGTATCAAGGCGGTTATTGGCGATTTCAAAACCATATTCGGGTTTAAAAGCAGAGCCACTGACTCGGCCATAAGTCGCCCGGCCAACAAATTCGGTCTTTAAACGGTCCTGAGTAAAACCAAAGCTATCAATACCCTGGCTGTCTTGTTGATCCAGATTAAACGCAAAGCTGCGATCGTTGACTAATCCCAGCCCAATCAGGCGCAGTTTATATTCATCGTCGGTTCTGGCCCAGTCTACTCCAAGCTCTGCCACTCGAAATTTATTACGTTCGTTCAGAGTCCACAAACGATCCGGAACGCCGTTATCATCAGGGCGTTGATCATAGATTTCACGACCAAAGTCCCCACTCCAGCCATCACCACCCAAACGCCCATTAAGGGTGAGTTTGCCATCAGCTACCTCTCGCGAAACTTCACCATTAAAAAAGGCCCACTTAGCCTGCGCTTTTAAGTCTTCATCGGCTGTCCATTGCAATTGGTCATCTTTATCTGTGCGGTCAATCAGCGCGGAACGAAATTCTGGGCTGCCGCCAATATCGGTGTCAAAAGAGGTATCCCACTCACCTAACTGAGTGCTAATAGTCGCTTCGAGATTAGGTTTGATGCCAGTACCGGCAGTTTGCCTGGCTTTTAGTGCCCAGGTACCACTGGTTCCAGTGTTGCTGCGAATGACATTGGCAACAATCGACTGCCCTGCGGCTTCGCCAGCACTGACACCACCACGGAGTATTTCGATACGGATAACTTGTTGAGCGGGAATACGGATAAGGGCACCACGTAAACCGCTTGATTTGGAGGTGGGACGTGAGCCGTCAATTAACACATTACCAGCGTTGCCACCAAAACCACGGGCATCAGAGCCTTGATCAAAAGAAAAGCCCGGTAAACGTTCAATCATTTCCAGCGCGTTTTGTGGGCTGTACTGATTAAAAAATCAGCCCAATAAACCGATGAATCCGACGGAGGTAAAACACTGAGCGGGGTTGTAACAGCCCCATTTTGTGCCAGTACAGGTAGCGAACTCAATCCGCCGGTTAATCCTATCAACACACTGTAAAAAGTTTTACAAACGACTTTCGTTGACATCCGTACGCCTTTATTCAACCATTTATTACTGCTTATCATTTCCATTGTGCTTCCATTGAACTGATCATCTAAAGCCCATTGCCTTACCGCAACAGGCTTACACTTACACTTACACTATATCTAGTCGCGCTCATTATAATTAAAGTTTATAGCCTTTGCTTTATTTTACGTTAAAGCGATTAAATCACGGGTTAAACCTATTGCTCACCAACCAATGGCACACAGTATCACACCAAAGTTGCCTCTGGCGCAGACCACTTATCGCGATCTGAGCTTAAGCATTTATGTGCGTTTCTTAGCCGCCGCTTTTTCGATGCCTTTGATAAGTTTGGTCAATACGATGCCATTACCAATCTCAACAAAACTCATCTCCCCTTTTGCCAACAGATATTCAATACTTTCTGTCCACCTGACTGAATGGGTGATTTGTTTGATTAAACCGGCGGATATTTCAGTATCCTCATACTCTCGGGCAGAGATGTTCGAGATCACGGGGATGGCAGGGGGACCAAAGCTAAACTGTTCAACAAATGTGGCAAACTCATCACTGGCAAATTGCATCAGCGAACTATGAAAAGCACCACTGGTTTTGAGCGGTAAAAAGCGGATACGACCCACTTTGAAAAACTCAGCGGCCTTGTCGACTTGTTCTTTAAGACCAGAGACGACTATTTGCGTTGGGGTATTGTAGTTGGCAATTTCGACCCCGGTTAACCCATTGTCCTTTAATATGCTGACTATTTCTTGCTCATTAGAGTTTACAATCGCGGCCATTGCTCCGCCCGTTGCCCGACTCATCAATTCACCGCGCTTTTTGACCAACCTTAAACCGGTTTCAAAGCTGAACACTCCCGAGGCCAGCAAAGCGTTATACTCACCGAGGCTATGACCTGCGACAAAATCGGCAATGACCCCCGTCGTCTTAACCTGCTGGTAATAGCTTAAGGCATTAACGATATATAATGCTGGTTGGGTAAACTCGGTTTGACCAAGCACGTCATCCGAATCGTCTAAACATAGTTGTTTAATCGAATAACCGAGAATGTCATCGGCCTGTTTAGTTAACGTGGCAAATTCATCAAACAGTTCACCACCCATACCTTTTGCCTGAGAGCCCTGGCCCGGAAAAACAAAAGTCTTCATATTGGTCTCCTAAAGAGGTGTTGATTGGACAACACCAAATGATTGATTAATGACGATACCTTCTTGCTAAGGGCGAATACGGTGCCCCACATATTAACAGACGGATCAAAAGCGCTCATTTTAACCTGCACATTTAACCTGTACAACCAGATGAATCAAAGACATTTTATTCTTTTCACCTCACTTCCCAAGCCTGCCGACTCCAATTGATTCAATGCCTCAGTAAGCTGGCGCTCTTTAGTCGCATAGGAAGCCATACAAGTAGTCAGTTGTTGTTTGAGTTCGAACTGCACATCAACAATTTGTTTTTTAAGCTCGTAGGTTTTAATCCCTTGTTTAACCGCCATTAAAAACTCAACCCGTTCAAAAGGTTTAAGTATAAATTGATAAATTTGCCCCTGATTAATCGAAGAAATGATCGCTTTTACATCGGTGTAACCGGTCAAAATAATACGAATGGTGTCTGGCATAGTATGGGATAAATATTCAAACAATTCGACACCCGTCATCTGGGGCATTCGTTGATCGCTTATCACCATACTGATGGGCTGATCCGGGCTTTGTGCTTCTATCACCTGTAACGCATGGGTGCCATTTTTTGCTTGTAAAACCTCGTAGCTAAACTCTAATACTGACGCCAATACGTCAAGATTACGTTCTTCATCATCAACAATCAAAATTCGGTGTTTCTTTTTCTTTGCATTACGCGCTTGTAGAGCAGCTAACCTGTCTTTGTTAAAAATAGTCATACTTTTCCCCTTCAGGTTCAGTCTGGTTGTCCAGATACGGTAACTTCACGCTAAATACCGTTCCTTTGCCCAACGCTGATTTTACCTGAATTTTACCTTGATGTTTTTGAATAATACCAAATGAAATAGATAAACCAAGGCCGGTTCCCTCACCCACATCTTTGGTTGTAAAAAAGGGCTCAAATAACTTCGATTCAGTCACCGAGTCCATGCCACAACCGTTGTCCTCAATTGCTATTACTACATATTTTTCTTCGCCAAAGGTATGGATGTTAACAATACCTGCTGCCGGTTTCGACGCGGCCTCTTGTTGCTGTCTGGACAAAATGGCCTGACAGGCATTAACCAGCAAGTTCATAAAGACTTGATTAAGCTGGGCTGGCCAACACATGATTTGCGGATCAATCGCAAAATCAACCACAAATTCTGCAATTTCTTGATATTTTGCCTGAACAAGTTTAATCGTTGATTGTAAACAGTCAACCACTCGCACCTGTTTTTGTCCGGCTTTATCATGGCGAGTAAACGCCTGTAAATCCCTGACGATCCCCTTAATACGCTCAGTGCCATCTTTAATGGTCGACAAATGCTTGTATAGCGGTTTAAATTTGTCGTTAAAACTGTCTAAAATTTCTTTTTCAGCCTCTTCATCACCCACCAGGTTAAACAAGAAAGTTTGAAAACGGTGTAAATCAACTTCAAGGTTTTGCGCACTGACATGGGCAAAGTTAGTCGGGTTATTGATTTCGTGAGCAACACCAGCGGTTAAAGTACCCAATGAGGCCATTTTTGCTTGCATGACCAACTGCTGCTGACTTTCTTTAAGTTTACGGTGAATTTCGGCGTTATCCAGTGCAATAGCGGCATACGAAGCAATAGTGCGCACCATATCAAGTTGATAATCACTATAGGCGTCAGGCTTGAGGCTTTGCACGGACAAACAGCCAATTAAGCTATCTTGAGAAAGTAAAGGCTGGTAAATTAGTGCCTCGGTATTGGCCTCAGCTTTGGTTTCACTCACAGATCCAATAAACGGCAATTCAGCACTGGCGCTGCTTAACGCAATCTCTTTACGGTGAGTAATGCACCATACCGCCAAACTCTGCGTATCGCTCATCGACATATGGTACTCAGGCAGTCGCTCACCACCGGCCATATCAAGTTTGAACTCAATTAGGCCCTTGTTCTGTCGGTAAAAGCCAATGCTAAAAACATAGGCATCCATTAATGAATTAACATACCAGTAAACCTTGTTGAGAATTTGCTCCATGTCGAGCGTTGAGGTGATCTCCCGGCCAATTTCACTGAGCACGGCCATATCACGGTTACGTTGCTCAACCTTTTGGGTTTGCTTAACAATGGTTTCGATATTTTCGATATATTGAATGTTATGCATCAAGCGACAATTAAACTCTTCCATACAAAAGGGTTTATGCAGGTAATCATTAGCCCCATTTTTGATAAACCGAGCGGTAAGCGAAGCATCCGCCGGCCCTAAAGTACCAATAACAACCACTTCTTCTTTGGCTTTTGTCTGACGAATACGATCGGTCAGGGTAATACCATCCATATTGGGCATTTCTTGATTGGTGATCACCAGTTTAATTTTTGGATGTTGTTCAAGGATCTTTAGCGCATCAAGCCCATCAACGGCTTCATACACCTGATAATTATGGCGGTATAATTGATGACTGATATGACTACGAGACATGGCTGAGTCATCAACCACCAACACTTCAATGTTTTGGTTGCGCATCAACTGACTTAGTAATTGCTGTAAATACTGATAAGCCTGCTTGTTACCTTTGAGAATATAATCAATAACTGAGCGTTTTAAAATTGAATCGCGTACGGCGTTATTGCTCATTCCTGTCATTACAATCGTAGGAATGCCGGCTTCAACGACATAATCAATGGCTTCACCATTGCAGGCATCCGGCAAGTTATAATCAATAACAGCACAAAAAAAATCTTGTGATAAATCCAAAATTTCCCGGGTTTTGGCAAACGAATGCGCCACCGTCGCCAACAAACCGATACGTTTGGCAATATGACGATAGATCTTGGCAATAGGTTCACTATCTTCAATGATCAGTAGTTTTTTTTGCACCACGGAATTTTTTGTTAAACCGATAACTATACACAATTGACTGAGTATAGCCGATCCCTCTTTCAAACGTCCCGGTGGTTTATCTTTTTTTTCACTGTTCTGTGAAATTCACCACTTTGCTACTTGCATTGGAGACAATAAACACTAAGCGAGTATAAGGTACTTTTAATAAAAACTAATGTCTGTTGTAGCATCCACCAGCTTCTCACCAGGAGCCTGTTCGCGCAAAAACCAGACCTCGGATGACTTAAGGAAGATAAGATGGCAATACCCATTCTCATTTGTGATGATTCATTAGTCTCAAGAAAAATGATACAAAAAGCGGCTCTGACCATATCACGCAATTTAGGGTAACAGTTTTGTTTATGGTAAGAACGACCTCCGCGCCGCGAACTGCGTCGAAAACGCAGCGATTGTGTTGACTTTGTCACCATTCGCGCCGAGACGGCGCTCCTACCATGCGCATCAAAGTGTTACCCCCCACATTCAGCTCTTGTATTAGAAACATGAATAATTAGTTTTTTCATATATTTCAGTAGTATATAAACATTCATTATTTCTGATTGTTCCACAAATGAATCAAGAATATATTTTTTTGCTATTAAATAATTAATTACCTAAAAAAATATAAACCTAAGCAGTTGAAAAATATGAATATCTAAATAAATCAGTTTCTAAAAAAGCTGCGGAATGTGGGTTACCCTGTTTGATCGGTGCCCTTTAAACAGGCTAACTTTAAATAAGTTAAATTTAAACGGATTAACGATCCACCAACAACCTGATGGTTAAGGAGTAAAAAATGGCATGTTAGCCTACAGTCCCTATGAAAAACATAGTCCCAAAATAGTTAAAATGGATATCGCTATGCCCGTCATGGATGGTATCACTGCGGTGAAAAAAATCATTGGCGCTTTCCCGACGCCATTATTGTTATGATCAGCGCTCAAAACCAACAAGCGATGGTTTATGATGCGCTTAAAAGTGGAGCCAAAAGCTATCTGCTCAAACCTATCAGAATAGAGAAACTCAGACAAGTCATTGCCCAATGGTTGCCTACCGACAAGGTAAAAGAAGCTTAGAGCACCGAATTGATAAAATATATACGCACAAGTGACTACCTATTCGGTATTCTAGGCCATTGATCTTATCGCGCCGCGCAGGCCACTTCAAAAAATCAGTGCTGTTTACCCCACTGAACCGGGGTATCCGGGCCAAGTGAGGTTTGTAGCTTAAGCCCCTCACTTTGCATAGCTTGCCCTGAATGTTCATTAAATCGCGAGAACCAAGCGCCAATATCTTTCTCGCCATTACAATCTATGCCAACCCAGGCATTACGCTGGCTTTTCTTCGCTGCCAACATACAAATATCGGCAATATCGACCAGTTGCATCCACGATATGGCCTCGGGTTGGGTCGGCTCAAACGGATAACAGGCAAAACCAACCGAACAGGTTTTTTTCAATGGCTCACCGGCTGAGATATTAAAAGCATGCTCAGCAAATGCTTGACGTAATCGCTCGGCTAACCTGGGGACATTGGAACGACAGATAAATCGCGCTATCACCAAAAACGCTTCACCACCCCAACGCACCAAGAAGTCGGACTCGCTAAATACACTAAGCAAAACGGCTTTAACCTGCACCAAAACCTGATCCCCCACCTCATGCCCATAGGTATCATTCACTTGTTTAAAGTGATCAATATCCACCATAAAAAAAGCCAGATCACCATCAACAACTGGCTTAAGTTTAAGCCCTTTATTAAAATCAAGATAATGTTTGAAACTGATCGCCAAATCCTTATCCAGGTGCTTAAGTAAAAAGCGACGATTGCTCACCTTGGTCAACGAGTCAATTAAACTCAGTTCTTCAAGGGTTTTATAAGCCAGTTGCAACTCACTATTTTTACTAGCCAACTCCCGAGTACGCTCCGTTACCCGGGCTTC
>JBLHHD010000097.1:0-8175 GCA_047614605.1 Alteromonadaceae bacterium | reverse complement strand
GACGAACAGATTGTTATCCCTGTTCTGGCTATGAATAGCTCTGCAGACCATGGATCAGAAAATGATCACGACTTTGACGAAGGAACCTTATAATGAATAAAAACACACCTGTTTCAATGCTGATTAACCTGGCCCGTGAGCAAGGGATCACACTTTGGGTGGAAAACGATCAACTGCGTTTTCGAGCGAAAAAAGGTAACTTCCCAGAAGCCCTAAAACAGCAATTATCCACCGCAAAACAAGAGCTTATCGACTTTATCAAGCAAAACAATAAAGTGCCGCTATCCTTTGCCCAAGAAAGACTATGGTTTATCGAACAATATGAGCAAGGTAGTAATGCCTATCATATCCCAATCATTTTAGAATTAAATGGTGATGCTCGTATCGACCTTATTGAACCAGGCTTAAACAAAATTATTGAACGTCATGAAATCTTAAGAACTGTCATAAAACAAGACGAGCAAGGTAGTCATTATCAAGATGTATTAAATCAACCTTTGGCTTTCATTCATCGAAAGAACCTCACAGAGTCGCAATTTTTTAAACAGCTAAAAGCCGATATTAATCAGGTATTTGATCTCAAAAAACAGCACCCTTTACGGATAGTATTTTACCAGCAAGACGATAATCGTTACCTGTTAATTAATATTCACCATTTAGCTTTTGATGGTTGGTCAACTGGCATTTTAGTCAATGAGCTAAATAGTCTATACACAGCAGCTGTAAACCAAACTGAAGCTCAATTAGCTGAATTACCGATTCAATATAAAGACTTCGCTCACTGGCAAAGAGACTATTTACAAGGTGAAGTATTAGAACGTCAAATTGATTATTGGAAAGACAAATTACAAGGGGTAGAAGCGCTTAACTTCCCTACAGATCACCCACGTCCTAATCAATTAAATTATCAAGGAAATAGCATCCCTTTTGATATCCCAGCAGATATTTCAGCGGATATTAAACAATTGGCACAAACAACGGGTTGTTCGTTATATACAGTGTTACTTAGTGCTTTTTACTTGCTGCTTTACAAATACACCGGCCAAAAAGACATTATTATTGGTACACCAGTGGCCAATCGTCAATACGGCCAACTAAAAAACCTGATTGGCTTTTTCGTTAATAGTTTAGCTATTTCGCAAACCATTGACGCTAAAATATCTATGGCGCAATTGCTTGAGCAGGTAAAACAAAACGTTACCCAGGCACAGTCTCATCAAGATATTCCGTTTGAATACTTAACGGATATCCTTAATGTAGAGCGGGATGCCAGCCGTCACCCGGTTTTCCAGATATTGTTCTCAATGCAAAGTTTTGCTCAACAAACCTCAGCGATTTTCAAACCTGCATCGTTTGAAAAAAGCTATGAGATAGCCAAATTTGATTTAAGTCTTTACGTATCAGATCAAGGCGAGCAGCTACAAGGTAGTCTCAATTTTGCCACTTCGTTATTTGAACAAACCACCATAGAACAAATTATTCAGCATTATGTGCATATCTTAAAGCAATTCACCGCCACCGTAGACGCTCCGATTAGCCAGCTTAACATGTTGACCGAGCAACAACATCAGCAAGCGGTTTATCAGTGGAATCAAACTCAAGTGGCTTTGCCACCAGAGCAAACCATAGTTGAACTTTTCGAACAACAAGTCGCCGAACATCCACACCGTAGTGCCGCTGTTTTCCAGGACCAGTCAATCAGTTACAGCGAACTCAATCGCAGAGCGACACAACTGGCGATAGAAATTCGAACCCAGTATCAAAACGCCACTGGCACACCACTTAGCGCTGATCAGCCTGTTACCATCATGTTTGATCGTAGCCTCGAAATGATCATCTCAATTTTGGCAGTGTTAAAAGCTGGTGCAGCCTACGTACCAGTAGACCCCAACTATCCGGTTCGCCGCATAGAATACATTCTGACCGATACCAAAAGCCCGCTACTGTTAACGCATCAAAGCGCCCTGGATACCTTTGAAGCTGCAAAAGACCAAGACAATACGTCAGACAATAGCGTCAACCAAACAAAGATAATTCGAGTTGATCAAATCTTATGGCAATCAGACGATGTTAATCTGTCTGGCGCAGTAAGTGTATCGGCTAACGTACCTGCTATAAACGCCACAGATTTGGCCTACGTCATTTATACCTCAGGTACCACAGGACAACCCAAAGGCGTGCAAACCACCCATTGTGCATTGGTCAACCGACTATTGTGGATGCAAAAGCAATACCAATTTAATCCACAAGACAAAGTGCTACAAAAAACCCCTTATGTTTTTGA
Organism: Alteromonadaceae bacterium; assembly: GCA_047614605.1. Lineage (GTDB taxonomy): Bacteria > Pseudomonadota > Gammaproteobacteria > Enterobacterales > Alteromonadaceae > JABSOG01. Next base: position 5,891 of record JBLHHD010000097.1, on the reverse strand, counting down.
CGTATCGGTGTGGGAATTATTACTGCCGTTATTAAGTGGCGCAGAGCTAATTTTTGCCAAACCACAAGGTCATACTGACGCCGACTACCTCGGTGAGCTTATCAGGGCTCAGAACATCAGCAAAATGCACTTTGTACCGTCCATGTTAGACGCCTTCCTCGATAGCCAGGAGGCATCGGGCAAACCACAACTTGACTCACTCAGCGATGTATTTTGTAGTGGTGAGGCGCTGCGCATCGACACTGTAGCCAAATTCAAACAAAGCTTCCCGGCCATCAAACTACACAACTTGTATGGGCCAACAGAGGTGGCCATCGACGTCACCTCTATGGATGATTTAACCGGTAACGAAGCGCAAATTACCATCGGTAAGCCGATTCAAAATGTCCAGTGCTACCTATTGGACCCGGACCTCAAACCTGTGCCAATTGGTGCCATTGGCGAACTATATATCGGCGGTATAGGACCAAAACAAGGTTATCTCAATAAACCACAATTAACCGCAAAGAAATTCATTGCCAACCCATTTGTGCAGCAACAACCGCTTTGGAACTTACTGTTTAAATCCGGGGATCTCGCTCGCAGACTGCCTGATGGCAATATCGACTATATTGGCCGTAAGGATTTTCAGGTAAAAATTCGCGGATTCAGAATCGAATTGGCCGAAATCGAACGCCAGTTAACCGCCTGTAACGGTGTACAACAAGCGATAGTGGTAGCACAAGACCAACAGCATTTAATCGCCTACTATGTATCGGATAGCGAAATTGAGTCCAATGTATTTACCAGTCAACTAAAACAGTCCCTGCCAGATTACATGATCCCCGGCAACTTTATGCACTTGAGCGCATTGCCATTAACCAGCAATGGTAAACTCAATCGTAAAGCCTTACCTGTGGTCAACCTCAGTGATGGTGGTGCCTATGTTGCGCCGAAAAATCCACTGCAAAAAGTGCTATGTCAAATCTGGGCAGAGATTTTGCAAACAGAAAAAGTTGGCATTAGCGATGACTTTTTCCATCGTGGTGGCGACTCCATCGTCAGTATTCGCTGCGTCGCCAAAATGAAACAACATGGCTTACATTTTTCGGTCAGAGATATTTTCATTCATCGTACCATCGAAGCCTTAACCCCGTTAATCGCCAAAAACAATGCCAACGAGTCGGTCTATCAACCATTTAGTTTAGTTCAAGACAGCTCAGGTCAGGACAGCACAGTACAGGAGCTGGCATTGACCGATGGCGAGGTTAATCAACAGATTGAAGATATATTCCCAGTCAGTTATCTGCAATTGGGTATGTTCCACGAAAGTGACCTTGCCGAAGACGCCACCTATCACGATGTGTTCAGTTATCAAATCAACCAAAGTTTTGACCGACAAAAAGCCCTGACAGTATTTAGTGCCTTGGTACAAAAACACGCTTTGCTGAGGAGTGGGTTTGTCAATCACAAAAAATACGGCATCCTAGCCTGTCAATACCAGCAAATCGATGTGGAACAAAAACTGCGTATCATTGACAAACAGGTCCACGATACACAAGATAACAGCAAACAAGCCATTGAAGCGGTCATCGCACAAGAAAAAGCTCAGTCGTTTGATTTGGCCGACCCTGGCCTGTTTAGAATTATCATTGCTGAGCAACAACAAAATTCGTTCAGACTGTACTTTTCATTCCACCATGCCATTACCGATGGTTGGAGTGTGGCCTCTTTAATTGCACAATTCACCCAGGCTTATAGCCATAATGTCGCCATTGAACAGACGCCATTGCCTTATTATGGCGAGTTCGTCCAGCTGGAGCGTCTGGCGATGGAAGATCAAAGCTACCAGGGGTTTTGGACTGATTATCTTGCTGATCACGTGCCACTTAATGGTGATTTACGCTTAGGTCAATCGACAGACCAGCAGGCAGCCGATGACGATGATTTAGTGCAAGGTATTTATTCTCTTAGCCCGGCTCAAAACGAGCGTGTTTTTGCGCTGGCAGATGCGGCCCAAACCACAGTTGATACCGTATTTATCAGCATCTACCAAATACTCTTATCGAGTTTTTTCAATCAAACGGATATCACCATAGGTTGCGTCGTCAATAACCGATTGGAAAAAACCGGCGGCGATCAACTATTTGGCCTGCACTTAAATACCATTCCACTGCGTCAAGAAGTCAGCTCAAGCAATATCAGCCACACCATTGCACAAACCAAACAAAACCGTGAACAACTCGATGCCTACAAACGTTACCCTTATGGCAAGATAAAGTCCGACTTAAAAACCACCGAAGATTTGTATCAATGTGCCTTTAACTATGTGCATTACCATGTGATTGAAAAACAATATAACGACCAAAGCATCAGCGATGCGGTAGGTTTTGAAAAAACCAATATTCCATTGGTGTTTAACCTCTATCGTATCGGCAGTCAGTTACATATCATGTTAACTGGTCACCCTGAGTTTATTAGCCCCCCAGCAATGGACAAATTCAAAACGTACCTGGCAGATAGCCTGGAGCAATTGGTCGCTCATCCACAGCCAGATTATTGCCTTAACACCATTTTAGCCTCAGAGCACAAGCAGGTTGTTACCTTGTGGAATCAAACCGACGCGCCTTTCCCACAGGATGTGTGTATCCATCAGCTCATTGAACAACAGGCACAAGCCCATCCACAACAGGTGGCGGTCAGCTATGAAGAATTCGATATCAGCTACCGGGAGCTTAATCAGCAAGCTAACCAACTAGCCCGAGCGCTGCAAAACGACTTTGATCAAAACAACGGTGACCAAAACGGCTCGGGAAAAAATTCAACGCTTGTTGGTGTCTGCATGGACAGAAGCATCGACATGATAGTCGCCATCTTAGCCATATTAAAAGCAGGTAAGACTTATGTGCCTATTGATCCCAAATACCCAGCCAAACGTCTGCAATACATCTTGCAAGACACAGGCTTGGACCTGGTATTAACTAACGCCCATCATCGCCAATTATTCACTGACTTGACCGAGATGCAAACGCCGAATTTGATTGTGACAGAGCAAAAACAGTACTTAGTGCACAGTGATGAAAATCTCGCACCAAGTGCTAAACCCCATCAGGCGGCTTATCTCATTTATACCTCAGGTACCACAGGTCAACCCAAAGGCACCGCCATTAGCCACCGATCGTTGGTGAACTTTATTCACCATCAAATAGAGCTGCTTAAAGTGCAAAATAACAGCGTCGTATTGCAATATGCCTCGTTAGTATTTGATGCGTCAATCTGGGAGATATTCCTTGGACTATGCGCAGGCTCACAATTAAACATCATGCCAGAGCGTATTCGTCGTGACCCCCAGCTTATCATGAACTACCTGATAGCCAATCGGGTTGAAGTGGCTTTACTGCCTCCTGCCTTATTGCAAAGCATTGGCTTTAAAGACATTAATTCTCTGCATACCTTATTGGTCGGTGGCGACTATTGTCCACCCCAGGTGATGGCCCGCTGGAGCCAAAACAGAGCGCTTTATAACGCCTATGGTCCAACCGAAAGTACCGTTGCTGCCACTATCCATCGTTATCAAGCGGGAGATAAAAGTAGTATCATCGGTAAGCCTGTAGCCAATACCAAAGCCTATATACTCACTGACGGCATGGACCCTTGTCCTGTTGGCGTCATCGGTGAGCTGTATATATCAGGGGTTGGTCTGTCTATGGGTTATTTAAATCAGCCCCAGCTAAATCAGCAACGATTTATTGCCAATCCACTGCTAAGTGATGGGCAATTAGCGGCGAGTCCTGACCACAAAAGAATGTATAAAACCGGTGATCTGGCCCGCTGGCTGCCAAATGGTAATATTGAGTACATCGGCAGAAATGACTTGCAGGTTAAAATTCGTGGTCATCGTATTGAACTGCGTGAAATTGAGCATTGTTTGACTCAACATCAAAGTATCCGTCAAGCGGTTGTCATTGCCAATAGCCAAATCGACAATGAGCAACGACGTCACCAGATGTTGTATGCCTATTATGTTACTGACAGTCAATTAACCAGCGAGCAGCTGCAATCCCATGTTAAGCAGTATTTGCCCAGTCACATGGTGCCGGCGCATTTTGTTAAAATGGACCAACTGCCAGTGACCTTAAGTGGTAAAATTGACACCAAGCAACTGCCGCAACCACAGCTAGAGACCCAGGACAAACTGTTTGTCGCCCCGCAAACCGAGCTGGAACACACATTAGCCGCAGCTTGGCAACAAGTATTCGCCCAGCAAAACATCAGCATCACCGATGATTTCTTTAGCTTAGGTGGCGACTCTATATTAGCTATTCAAATGAGCACTTTATTGCGCGAAGCTGATATGCCATGCCGAGTTAAAGATATTTTTGAATACAAAACCATCAAAGCGTTGGCAACATTCTTAGCGACTAACAACGTCCAAAACGAAAGCCAGGCCGAACAAGGCACATTGATTGGTGAGTTTGGATTATTGCCAATCCAATCTTGGTTCTTCGACCAGGTAAAACAAGGGCGTTTTAAATCCCACCATCACTGGAACCAAACCATGTTGGTCAAAGTGCCAACGTTAGATTTAGCTAAACTTAACGACGGCTTAAATGAATTGACCCAACAGCATGACATGCTAAGAGTGCGTTTTAAAGCCGAGCAAAACCTTGCCAGCGATGAAACCTCGTTTAAGTTAGTCTATCAAGGCAATATTACCCTACCCGAGCTAAAAACCCTTGATGTAACAGGCATGAGTGATGATCAACGCAGTGGAATATTAACCCAATGGCAAAATCAACTACACATTGAAAACGGACCGTTATGGCAAGCGGGTTATTTACACGGATTCTCTGATGGTACGGCGCGTATTTTCTTAGCATTTCATCACCTTATCGTTGATGCAATCTCCTGTCGTGTACTTATCGAAGATTTAAAACACCTCTATCAAGGTGATAAGCTCAATGAAAAATACGCCAGTTATCGTCAATGGGTAGACACCGTTACTCAATATCCGCAATCTCATGTTGAAGAGGGTGATTACTGGCAACAACAGGCCGAAAGTCTACCGCACTATCATGAGCAGTATCCGCAAGCAGGGGCTAGTGCCGAGTATATTAAACGTAACTTGACACTTGATAAGGCAACCACTCGTCAATTACTTAGTATTGCGCCGCAAGCTTATCATACCGAAGTTAATGATTTGCTACTGAGTGCGTTGGCATATGCCCTTAGAGATTGGCAAGGGGATGACATTCAAGGCATTACCCTAGAAGGTCATGGCCGCGAATCGATTAACGAACAAATCGATGTTAGCCGCACCTGTGGTTGGTTTACCACCATGTTCCCGGTGCGTTTAGAAATAAAAGAGTCACTAACACAAAGTATTATCGGTGTAAAAGAAAACCTCAGAACTATTGGGCAAAAAGGTGTGGGTTATGGCGCATTTTCCAATCAACAGGACAGTACGCTTAAACAATACCCACTGCCGCCAATTACCTTTAACTATCTGGGACAATTCGGTGCACAAGACAAACTTTGGCATTTAGCCTCAGAGGAGTCCGGGGATGCGAATATGTCGATGAGTCGTGAAAATGTTGACCCGAATATCGTTATTATTAACGGCATGGTGGTCGATGAGCAGCTGCGCTTTAGTGTGGTTACCAAACTGGGCGTTGAAGATACGCAACAACTGAGCGTCTCATTAGAGCGCCATCTGATTGCAGTCGCCAACCACTGTAGCGAGCAGGTGGAGCAAGGTAACAGCACTTACACCCCGACAGATTTTACCAGCGTCGATATCAGTCAAGCGCAAATCAATCAGCTGCAACAGCAAGCGGCAAAACACAACACCATCATTGAAAGTATTTATCCGGCCAATAGCTTGCAGCAAGGCTTTATCTATCATGTTATTG
>JBLHHD010000096.1:0-8214 GCA_047614605.1 Alteromonadaceae bacterium | reverse complement strand
CTGATAATGGCTGTGCAATGGATGAGGTCACGTTAAATCAGGTGTTTGATCCGTATTTTACCACCAAAGAGGATGGGGCTGATGGCTTGGGTTTATCTCAGGTTTATGGTTTTGTCAAAAGCGGCAACGGTGCATTGACGGTAGAATCCCAATTAGGCGATGGATATTTGGCAGGAGAGTCAAGGTGATGTTCAGCAGCAAACATCAAAAACAGTGCAAGCCTTTTATACCTAAAGTACACACATGAAATATAAAACCATTAATATCGCTACTGCCAGCATGACTCAAACGTTTACCCGATTTGATAAAACCATCGCACCTGATGCCAATGGGTTAATTGCGGCCCGTTTTAAAATTACCAATGTTGAGTTTAAGTTACTTGATATTTTGCAAGTAGCGACATTAAATAAGACCTTTGATTTTATCATCAGTATCGGTGTATCGCACCATATGGAAACACCCGAGGATGGCTTAAGCGCATTGGAGCATATTCTCAATCCCGGTGGCATGACGGTACTGGGTTTGTACAGTCGTTTGCCGAGAAAGGATTTGGTCAACATCAAAGCGGACGTATTACGTTATCTTGATACGGATGAACAGGGAATTACTCCCGAGGGTGTCTGTCAGTCGGTGGCGGGGCCAGTTAAGCGAGACTGAGCAGCAGGGGAAATGGGCGCAGATGACGGATTATTTTTATCTTAACGGCTTATATGATTAACTTTTTGTTGTTAAAGCTTGTTAATTATGGCTGTTTGCTAATATAATTGCGCCGCTGTTGGGCTGGCGTTTTGATGTCAACATGACTAACAGCAAACTTGTCCCCTTGGCACAGATGGATAGCGCGGCTCCCTCCTAAGGAGCAGGTCAGAGGTTCGAATCCTCTAGGGGACGCCATTTCTCTTGGTTAATTTTTATCTTGTTTATGTTGCCAAGAAGGTATTAAGCACATCTATATAAATAGATTCACCACTATTGACTACTTAAGTGGTCCGACAGGTCGGCGTTTCTCTGCTACCACTTAAAAAATTAATAATCCCTACCGTGAACTCTGCATAACGTCTGTCTTCGCATTTACTAGGAGCCTGTCAGAGAATGAGACTCGACTGAGGACAATTCGGATTTGGCTTGGTTTGACATTTCGATTTTCCGCGATTTTTCCAATTAAATAGTCAAACTATTCGCCTGAAAAAACCACGAAAACGATCTCAAACCGACTTTCCCTCAGAACTAGCCCTATTCTCGGACAAGCTCCTAGATGGAAACGGTGTTTCTTGACTCAAACTAACTAGACTTTTAGTACTTTAACGTTAGACTAAAGGTTAATTGTAAAAAGAATAACCAAATTAGCTGATTAGCAGCCACTTGCGAGTGATTATTGATATGAAAAAAATGCAAACCATTTCAACGGAAGATATTTTATTAACCCTGTGTAACTCAGTCAGTAACGTGCTTGGTAATGCTACGGGTTGCGGTGTGAGTTTCTCACCGATGATCCAAAAGATCCATAAAACCAGCTTGCGACCAGATATCGGCTGTTTTGTGCTGTTTGATGGCGGCTTTTCGGGTTTAGTAGTGATTAACTTCTCTTCTCAGGCAGCGATTGAACTGTATCAGAATTACATGATCAATATGGGGATCCCCAAATCAGAGCTGGCTAGTCAACATACTTCAGATGAAGTCAGTAATGTCATGGGTGAGTTGATGAACCAGATTTTGGGCGACTTTACCGGCAAAGTTGGTAAAGAGCTGCAAACCTCAATTAATCAAAATCAGCCAAAAATGCTGACGATCAACAAACAAGTTAATGTGTCGATTGACACCAGTTTGGACCGTCCACAGGCTCGTCGGGTGTCATTTTTCACTGAAACACATAATATTTTTTATCTTGAACTGGCGATGGATAAAACCGAGTTTATGAAATTGCACGAATTTGAAGTGGATGCTGAGGACCTGGACCCAGACGCTATTATTGATAACCTTAATGAGTCGGCTAAGAAGTCTAAGTCAGCACCAGTAGAGGCCGTATCAGACAGTGATATTGATGATGATTTCATGCGAGAGCTGGGACTATAAGCACCAAAAGTAACGGTTAATCAACCGTTATAACACTCCCAAAATATTGTCAGTACTGCTGTTTTTGCAGTAGGGCTGACTCATCTGTAACCGATAATTATTCCGGCGTATCCCATGGCCCTTAAGGCAACAATCTGTAAAGCACAAATCCAGCTCAGTGATATGGATCGTCACGTATATGAAACCCTGACACTGACCATTGCTCAGCATCCTTCTGAAACGAACGAAAGAATGATGGTGCGACTGATAGCCTATCTGTTAAATACCCATGAGCACTTGCAATTTACCAAGGGGCTCAGTGCCGATGATGAGCCTGAAATTTGGCAAAAAAACCTGTCTGATGAAATTGATGTGTGGATTGACTTAGGTTTACCGGAAGAAAAGCGTTTGCGCAAAGCTTGCAGCCGGGCTAAAAAAGTCATTATTTATACCTACGGTGGTACTGCGGTTAAGTTGTGGTGGCAGAGAACCGAAAATAAAGTCAGTCGTTTTAAGCATTTAACAGTGATTAATATGCCTCAGGAGCAGGTTGATGAACTGACGAAAATGGCCGGGCGTAGCATGGAGTTTCAGTGTACCATCCAGGATGGTGAGACTTGGCTAAGCAATGATGATGCATCAGTCACTGTGATACCCGATATAATGATGGGCTAGCGTCCCCGTACGCCTTGCTTAAACATATAATGATCCAATTTAATTGCCTCTGGCGTTGACAAGTTTGCTGCTAAGAGGCACTTTATTACTCCATGAAAGGTTTATTTCATCCCCAAGTGCCGTTATGGCACAATCCACCATAAAAAGTAATCAAGTTGCAGGAATATCATGTCATTTAATCAAACCAAATTGGCGGCATCTGTCGCTATTGCATTGCTTACCGGCAGCGCATCATTATCGCTCGGAGCACATGAGCACGACTCAGCAGCACCGCAGGCTCAAACTGACGGTAAAAAACAGGGTGAAGAAAAAGAAGACAAGAAACCCGAATGGGATGTGTTAAACCCGCCGGGTGAAGAGCAAACCATAACGATTGATACCAATGAAACCACCTGGTCGAACCTTGATGTCAGCCCGGATGGTAAAACTGTCGTGTTTGATATGCTCGGCGATTTATACACCATGAGTATTGATGGTGGTGAAGGCAAAGCGTTAACCAGTGATATGGCGTGGAATTTTCAACCTCGATTCAGCCCCGATGGCAAAACCCTGGCGTTTATCTCTGATCGTAAAGGTGGCGACAATATTTGGTTGATGGACGTTGATGGCACCAACTTCAGACAAGTCAGTAAAGAAAAGCATCATATTGTTCATAACCCTAACTGGAGCCCGGACGGCAATTACCTTGTTGGTAAGCAAAGCCACATGACAGCACGCTCTGTTGCGGCTGGCTCTATCTGGATGTATCACAAAAGTGGTGGCAAAGGACTTGAAGTTCGTGAACGTTTACATGGTAAAAAATCTCAGAAGACGGTGGCTGAACCGGCTTTTTCTACCGATGGGCGTTATGTTTATTACGCACTGGATGGCACCAGTGGTACGCAGTGGCAATATAATAAAAATTCGGTTGGGGCAATTTTTGAAATTCGTCGCTGGGATCTGCAAACCGGTGAAGAAGAAACCATTATCAAAGGTGCTGGTGGAGCAATAAGACCAACACCTAGTCATGATGGCAAGCAACTGGCTTATGTTAAACGTATCGATGATACCAGTGCTTTGTATGTTAAAGATTTAACCTCGGGTATTGAGCGTGAGATTTATCTGGGTCTGGATCGAGATTTACAGGAAACCAGTGGCGAGCATGGCAATACGACTTCATTTTCGTGGATGCCGGATGATGAACAACTGGTCTTTTGGGCTGCTGGCAAGTTTCACCGGGTGAATGTCAGCTCCAAAAAAGTGACCGATATCCCCGTTCACATAACCGCACAGAAGAAAATCACGCCGGCATTGCGTTTTGCCGTTGATGTGGCACCGGATACCTTTAAAGTCAAAATGGCTCGTTGGACGCAACGATCTCCCGATGGCAAAAAAGTGATGTTTCAGGCGCTGGGTCATATTTATATTCGGGATGTGAGGTCAGGCAAAGCCAAACGACTGACCAAACAAAAAGATCACTTCGAATACTATCCGAGCTTTTCCCGTGATGGCAAAAATGTGGTTTACACCACTTGGGAAGATGGCCAATTGGGTTCGGTAAAAGTAGCCAGAGTACGCAATGGCAAAAGCCGCACCGTCACTGAGCAAAAAGGCCACTATATTGAGCCTTCATTTTCGCCAGACGGTAAAAGAGTGCTGTTTAGAAAAGTGACCGGTGGTCACTTGCTCTCAGGTGACTGGTCGATGAATCCGGGTATTTATATTGCTGACAGTCGAGGTGGCAAGGTCAAACGGATCATAAAAAGCGGTGCTAATGCGCATTTTACCGCAGATACTAAGCGAGTTTATTTCTCCGACGGTGGCGAGGACAATCACCTGTTGTTCAAAAGTGTCAATCTTGATGGTAAAGAGGAGAGAACGCATTTTAAAGGCGATTATGTCACCGATTATAAAGTTTCCCCGGATGGAAAGTGGCTGGCATTTAGCCAGCATTTTAATACCTTTGTCGCCCCATTCGTCAGTACTGGTAAAGTGCTGAGCATTGATAAAGGCACTAAAACCTTTCCGGTTAAACAGGTGTCAAAGCTTTCTGGTGAGTACATTAACTTTAGTGCTGACTCGAAAGAGTTGACCTGGGCGTTTGCGACAACGTTGTATCGCAGAGAGTTAACGGATACGTTTGCCTTTTTAAACGGATCACCGGATGAGTTGCCAGAGCCGGTAGCAACTGGGCTTGACGTTAGTTTTGATAAAAAAGCCGATAAACCGCAAGGTTTGCTGGCATTGGTTGGTGGTCGTGTTGTGACCATGCGTAATGCTCAACAAGAGCAGGAAGTGATCGAAGATGCGGTTGTATTGATTGAAAACAACCGAATTAAAGCCGTAGGCAAACGCGGTGAGGTTGATATTCCCGGTGACGCCAAACAAATGGATATCACCGGTAAAACGGTGATCCCCGGTTTGGTTGACGCTCATGCTCACGGCAGTTATGCCAGTTATGAAATTCAGCCTCAGCAAAACTGGAATCAATTTTCGAATCTGGCCTTTGGTGTGACGACTATTCACGATCCATCCAACAATACCACTGAAGTATTCTCGATGAGTGAATTGGTAAAAGCGGGGATGACTGTAGGGCCGCGTATTCAATCGGTTGGACGGATTTTATATGCTGCTGATGCGGCAGGGTATAAAGCCAATATTGAAAGCATTGATGATGCTAAATTCCATATTCAGCGGCTTAAAGATTCAGGCGCTATTTCGGTGAAAAGTTATAATCACCCGCGTCGTGAAACTCGTCAGCAGGTCATCGCTGCAGCTCGTGAGTTGGGTATGATGGTAGTGCCAGAGGGGGGCGGTAAATATCAGCACAATATGAATATGATCGTTGATGGTCATACTGGGGTAGAGCATGCATTGCCGATTAAAAATGTTTATGCGGATGTTGAACAGTTGTGGGGGCAGTCTCAGACCGCTTACACCCCCACTTTCGTTGTAGCTTATGGCGGTATTGCTGGCGAGAATTACTGGTATCAGCACACGGATGTCTGGAAAAATGAACGTTTGATGCGTTATGTACCAAAATACGTTGTAGAGCCAACGGCTACCCGGCCTATGAAAGCACCGGAGCACCACTTCAATCATATCGGTGTGGCTAAAAGTGCCAAACAATTACGCGATAAGGGTGTGAAGGTCAATATTGGTGCTCATGGTCAGCGTGAAGGTCTGGCAGCCCATTGGGAGCTGTGGAGTATGGCACAAGGTGGTTTCTCAGGTTGGGAGGCGATCCGTGGTGGTACAATCGATGGCGCAGCCTATTTGGGGATGGATAAAGACATCGGTTCAATCGAGGTGGGTAAGCTGGCCGATATGGCTATCATTGATGGTAATCCACTGACCGATATTCGCCAGTCTGAGTTTGTTGCTTATACGGTGATCAATGGGCGTATCTATGACACTAAAACAATGAATGAAATCGGTAACTATGACAAAAAACGTCAACCATTTTTCTTTGAAGGCAGTAATGTGACTAATATGCACCCGGCAACGGCAGCTTATATAGAGGAAAAAGCACATACCTACCATTGGAAGCACTAAATCAATATCAGCTGAAATTAGGGCACCGATCAAACAGGGTAACACTTTGATGCGCATGGTAGGAGCACCGTCTCGGCGCGAATGTTGACAAAGTCAACACAATCGCTGCGTTTTCGACGCAGTTCGCGGCGCGGAGGTCGTTCCTACCATAAACAAAACGGTTACCCTCTATTTGTTTAGAGCACCGAATGATTTGATTTTAACCCACCAGAAAGTCTGAAAATAGTGCTTATAAACGATTCAATTTGAGTGATTTAATGGCTGTGATTGCGATCTTACAGCGATCTCGCCCTATTTTCAGACTTTTCCTAACGGCTGCTAATAGCCGCCTAACGGATGAGTCTGAAATATCCTCAACGTGCGTAAAATTCACTTGCTTTAGAATGACTAAAACGCCGTAAATTGATCTGCTTTGAGAACATTTTAGGCTCGTCCTTGGCAATGTCTAAAAATCGTTGACACTACCACAAAACCTTTTGTTGCGAATTCACTTTTTGTTTATCATTACACCACAACATTCTCAATTTTAGATATTCTGGTGAGTCTATTTTCTAACCATATGGCGCTCTAGAGCACCGAATGATTTGATTTTAACCAACCAGAAAGTCTGAAAATAGTGCTTATAAACTATTCAATTTGAGTGATTTAATGGCTGTGATTGCGATCTTGCAGTGATTTCGCACTATATTCAGACTTTTCCTAACGGATGAGTCTGAAATATCCTCAAAGTGCGTTAAATTTACTTGCTTTAGAATGACTAAACTCAGTAAATTTAACTTCTTTGAGAACATTTCAGTTCTCACTGGCTGCTCACTATTTAACCATTCGGCGCTCTAGGAGCCTGTCCGAGAATGACAATACGGTTGAGAAAAATCTGGATTTGGTCATTTTCCGCGCTTTTATCCGTTAAAGAGTAAAACTATTCGCCTGAAAAAACCGCGAAAACTATCTCAAACCCGCTTTCCCTCAGAGCTAGCCCTATTATCGGACAGACTCCTAGTCCCTGTCCGAGAGCATATTGTCTTAACATTTGTTTATCATTTTGTGATCACTTAAGTAAATAAACAATGAAAAAAATGCGCTGGGTTATTCATAACCCTGATATTCAACTCACCGATATCACTATTTATATCACTGCAGATGTTCATTAAGGAATAACAATGGAAGACAGCTCAACCAATCACGCATTAACAGAGGTGGCATTAGCACTGGCAATGGCCTTTTTTGCCATTATGATCCTGGCGATGGTTTCGATGGGTGTCCCCAAGGGTAAAGAGGCTAAAGATAAGCCTAGTCAGCAAGCTAATGTTGATGTGCAGGATAAAACCCTTAGCCTGATCCGATCCAAAGAGCAGAAGGTTCAACGTGATAACCTGCCCGAAGGTGATGTTGGTGAAAAAACCTATTTGTTTTATTTTAATCAGCGTTATTACGATGCGCAGCTTAGTGCGGTGTCACTTGAAACATTAAAACCCTTCAGGCAGATTATTTTGGCTTTACCTCCTTCATTAACCGTCGATAAGGCATTGCAAATTCAGGTGCAAATCAATCACCCTGACGTGCTGATCACTCAATTGAATCAGCAATGGCTACAACGCTTGGAGACTTTATAATGCAAAGAGCAATGTTAAGAGTAATGTTCAAATCGCTATTGATATGGTGCATTTTGATTGCCCCATCAGCTATTGCCGCCACAAGCGAGGAGCGGCAGCAAAAGGTCATGGATATGGTGATCAGCGAAGCGATAAAAGTGGATTTTCCACCCGCATTGGCGCTGGCTATTGCCCAGGTCGGATCTGACTTTGAACCCGAAGCGGTTAACCATAGTGGTGCCCGGGGGGTCATGCAGTTAATGCCCAAAATGGCTTATGAGTTGTATGATGTACCAGCATATCGGTTATTTGATGCACGCACCAATATTATTACCGGACTGAATTACTTTAATCAATTGCT
>JBLHHD010000095.1:0-8229 GCA_047614605.1 Alteromonadaceae bacterium | reverse complement strand
GGGTGACAAACTGGGGATTGCATTTAACAACAAGGTATCATTACCGCCCGGAATTAACGCCGCCCCACCCCCCATCAACGAACCGGCAAAAAAGAACTGCAACCACTGCCAGGAAGGTTTAATCAACAGTTTAAAAGTGCCTTTAAGCGCCGCCGAAACCATAACACCAGCCAGTAAAACCACCAGCATAAGCCACATAATCACGGGTATTTCTTGATAATAAACAGAGTCAGCGAAAATCACATTGGTCAGACTTTGGATCAGCGTATTGGTGTACATCCAGGTGCCAACCAAAACAAATAACAAGCCATTACCAATACCTAAAATCATCGCCGCATTAGACAAGTCGTATTTGACCGCCAACAAGCGCGTTTTAGCTTGAGTAAACTTAAATTGCCACAGCCAGCACAACAATCGAAAAGCCATCCACGCCGATAAAATCACCGTGATAATTTGCAGGTAAAGCGGATCAAAAGAAAACACGGCTACCGTTTGAACCGGTGTCATACCACTGCTTAGCAAATAAATCAGCTTGACCAGCAATGCCCCGCAAGACAACCCAAAAATCGAGATTGCCATAGCAAAGTCGCCCTGCCCCAAACGAGTAAAAGTATGCAAAGAACAGCCGCCATTAAATGCGGCCCCCACACCAAACAAAAATCCGCCAGCCAGCGTTTCCCCTTGTAATGAAAAATGAGCTGGGTTGCTGGCAGAAGCGCCAAACACCCCTTCAAACACCAATGAAATAGCCACCACCCAGAGCATGGTTTGACCATAACTGACCAGCAAAGACGTCCGGCGTTCGAATAAAATCTCATTGACCGCCCTAACCGAACACAAGGTAGTACGGCTGGCAACAAACCCCATGGCAAAAGCCACCAGCAAAAGTCCTGTGCCAATAAAATAGGGAGCCATCATTGGTTTAAAATCCTCAATTTAACGCCCCAAACAGGGCCAATGTAAAGCCTTAGAATTATACAAAAAGCACGATCGCAACACCACAGTAAACTCGTATTTTGGGGCGACTGAGGTATAATCAAATGACACCACACAAGCAATAACTCAACGGCCACACGCTGATCATGCCTGATAAAATCAAAACACTTTTACAGTTTATCCCCCATGGCAACCTTGATGCCACAGAGCAGGATTTAAGAAAGTCACTGAGCCATGACCCGACATCCAGCCAAAGCTGGCATTTGCTTGGCCTGTTACTGCATCAAAAAGGCGATCAACGTGAGGGTGATCAATGTTTGGCAAAGGCTGAACAAACCGACGCCTTTAATCCTTTGCTGGCACAAGCACAAAGCGCCGCACAAAACAGCACACAGCAAGGGATGCAGGAGCAAAGCTGGAAAATATGCAGCCATATTATCGCCCAGCAAAAAAACCATCCCAGAGCCTTGTATATCATGGCGATGATCGCATCCGAGCGAGGCGCACTCGAACAAGCGGCTGGGTATTTACGCCAGGGCTTAAGTGACTCGCCTTACAATCAGAGCCTGTGGCAGCTGTTATCGCAAATCAACAGCCAACTGCGCTTATACCCGCAGGCCATTGAAGCCTCAAAAAAGCTCACCGAACGGCAAAGTGATTCAGCAAAAGCCTGGCTACTGCACGCCGATAATCTGCTAAACAGCGCCCGTTATGATGACGCATTAAGGGCATTTGAACAGGCACTCAAACACACCGAATCCCACCAAGCCAAATTAACCATTACTTTACAACAAGCCCATATTTACAAAATTCAGGGCAACTCGGCGTTATGTATCGTCGCTTATAGTCAATGTTTAGCGGCTAAGCACACCATCGGCAGTGCCGCTTGGGCGCTGGCAAACCTTAGTGTGTATGAGTTTAATGAGCAAACCATTAAACAGCTCGAAGCGGCCCGCCATAATATAGCGTTAGCCCCGGAGCAACGCTGTCAGGTCAATTTTTCCATGGCAAAAATCAACGAACAACAAGGTGATTATCAGGCGGCTATTACCGCCTATCATCAGGCTAACAACACCCGTAACAACAAGGCTTTTAACCCCGCCAGACACCAGCAAACCTGTAAGGCATTAATGAATACCTTTTCGGAAAAATTGTTTAGCAAAAACAGTCCGGGTAAAACGTCTCATACGACACCTCAGCCCACGCCAATTTTTATCGTTGGAATGCCCCGCAGTGGCTCAACACTAGCAGAGCAAATGCTCGCAACCCATTCACACATCGAAGGCACCGAAGAGCTTAAAATTTTGCCGACTATCGCCAAACAAATTTATCAGCACAGTTGCAAAAAAAACGGCAACAACAGCGGTAACATGAGCGGTTTTAGCCAGCAAGAGCTGGCTCAATATGGTCAGGCTTACCTGGCACAAAGTCAGATTTTTCGCACCAAAAAAGCCTTTTTCATCGATAAATTACCCGCCAACTTTCAGCATGTCGGCTTAATCGCGTTAATCTTGCCACAGGCCGTTATTATTGACTTGCGCAGACAACCACTGGCTTGCGGTTTTGGCGTCTACAAGCAGTATTTTGGTCAGGGGTTTGACTTTAGTTATTCGCTGAGTGATATCGGTTTTTACTATAACCAATACCTCAGCATTATGGATCACTGGAATAAAGTGCTGCCGGGTAAAGTATTGTGTATCGCCTACGAAGCGCTGGTGCTGGACACCAAAGCGCAAATCAAAGCTTTGCTAAGCCATTGCGGATTATCTTACGAAGCGGTGTGTTTGCAGTTTCATCAAAACCAACGCCCGGTAAAAACCGCCAGCGCCGATCAGGTGCGCCAGCCTCTTAACACCAAAGGATTGGAGTTATTCAGGCATTACGAAAGTCATTTGCAGCCATTAAAAGACGCTTTGGGCGAGCAGACTCTCAAGCGGTTTGGATTGTGATGGGGTTATTTGTGGGAATAAGCTTTGAGGGCAATCCTTGCCCTTTGTCATCTTATCTCTACATGCTAAATGATAAGCTGGTGTAAAACATTCGGCCAATGTTGTCGTAGCTGGCAGAGGTTTCACCGTTGCCATTGATGCCCCACGGCAGGTCGCGGTCGAAGACGTTATCGACACCGAATTCTAGCGTTAAGCCATTTTCAAAGCGGTAACCCGCACGGACATCGGTTTGAAAGTACGAACCATAACCCATGATATTGCTCGGGTCAGGGTTTCTCGCCAAATCCTGGGTAGTGAAACGGCTCACTGCATCAAGATAACGCGTATGCCAGCTCACATGCCATTGGTCTTTTTTAAAGCCCACAGAAACATTGGCTTGCCAGTCAGCTTCACCAGTGGTGCCATCTTCTTCAATAAACTGCTCAGGCTCACTTTGAAAAGGAAACTCTTTGCGGCTAACTAAATAAGTACCAATCAAACTAGTAGTAAACTCACCATCAAAACCCGCAAAATCATAACCAAATTCAAAATCGACCCCCTGAGCTTTTTGTTTCGCCACATTTTGAGTGATTGAACGAATAAGACGAATTTCGTGATCGCCATCACGGGTCACCAAATCACAAAACTGGTTATTGACGCCTCCGACTGAATCAACACATTTTTGTAAAATATTCTGAGCAGAAACCGTATCGATAGCATCATCGATATCAATTTCCCAGTAATCGGCGGTAAACACAAACCCATCAATAAACGACGGTTTATAAACTAAACCAGCAGTGAAACTGTCTGAGGTTTCTTCGCTCAACAGCGGATTACCCCCGGTAAGCCCTTCAATTGAAGAGACTGTAGCAATCGCCTGAAAATCGGTTGGAATACCCAATGCTGCACAATTGGCAATACGCACCGGATCTTGCGCCTCACCCTCCTTACAAGGATCAGTTACATTATAAAAAGTTTGATTGATAGGCCCAAACAGCTCGCCAATATTCGGTGCCCGAATGGCCTCCGATAGCGTCGTCCTGAAACGTAATTGTTCGTTAACCGACCAGTCCATAC
The DNA here is from genome assembly GCA_047614605.1 of Alteromonadaceae bacterium. Classification (GTDB taxonomy): domain Bacteria; phylum Pseudomonadota; class Gammaproteobacteria; order Enterobacterales; family Alteromonadaceae; genus JABSOG01. Next base: position 4,288 of record JBLHHD010000095.1, on the reverse strand, counting down.
CCACTTTCCAGCTGGTCGCATCACCAATAGTATTGTAATCAGCAAAACGCACCGCCATATCGATAGAAAGCGATTCAATCAACATCATATCCGCCAACAGCGGCACGGTCGTTTCAAAAAACACCTCAGTCACATCAAAATCGCCATGGGCTTCTTGCAAGGCGGTTAAAAACGTCGCCCCCGTTGAGGCAAACGCATCCGGGTTACTGTCGCTTTCTTCTTTGCGGTATTCTGCGCCAAACGCAATACCAACAGAGCCTGCGGGCAAATCAATAAAATCACCATTGGTGACACTGCCGCTGATCACGGTTTGCTGAATTTTAGTGTGACTGATTGACGTAGTATTAAACCAGTTGGCGGCCTCATCGTTAACCGCACCAAAACCAAACAAACTGGTAGGCACACAACCCTGACGACGAGCCGCTTCATCACGACAAACAATATCACCGTTATCTAGCTTTATCGCATCAACCGAATGACGAAGCCGCTCAACAACAGTGTTGCCGGTATTCACCTCCTCGCCTTTGGTTTGCCCGTAAAGCCCATAAACATCAAAATCCCAGTCATCACCAAACGTACCTTCAAGGCCCAGCACAAAACGGCTTTGCTCTCGCTCAACCTCTTCTTTACGGCGCCCGGAGTCTTCCATAAAACGGTGTAAGGTTATCGCATCACCATAACCGGCGTCAGCAAACTGATCCATCACCGCCAGCAGCGAGTCGTCGATATAAGCGTTATCACGGGTAATAGCAAAACCACCACCATATTCAAAAAATGACGGCTGGCCGATAGAGTCAGCTTCGGTTTTAGCAAATTTACCTTCACCATAGACATTAAGATTATCGTTAATATCATAATTGGCTTTTAAGTTGATATTGTAGCTTTTGAAGGTTGGCGTCAGCTCACTATAACGTTGCAAATCTAAAACATCACAGTCTGAACAACGGCCCCATTCGTAAGTGGTACCAAGATTTTGCGGACGTACGCTGCCATCTTCATTAAAAATAAACCAGTGAGCGCCGTCATCATCATAAGTATAAAAATTACCGGAGGTAGAGTCGTCATACCAACCAGTATTATCAAGAGTAACGCGATCCGGGATACCATCATGACCGCTAAATACCCCATCAGTAAACTCATCGTTTAAAGGGTTACGCACACTGCCATTAGGGTTACGGGTTTGTGCCCGGTCGGTGGCATTCATGCCATCCTGACGAGAGTGAGAAACAAAAATACCGAAATTACCTCTACTGTCGGCAAAGTCCTGACCAAAAGAAAGCGTCACTTTATCGTTATCATAAGGACCTTCATCCGAATAACCTTTAGTGAGACTAAAATCAAAGCCGTTGATGTCTTTTTTCAACACAAAGTTAACCACACCGGTCACCGCATCGGCACCATAAACCGCAGATGCCCCGCCGGTAATGATCTCAACCCGCTCAACCCAGGCAGTCGGAATAGTATTGACATCAACGGAGCCGGTACCCGAATGACTGGCAACATGACGTTTGCCATCAACCAGTACCAGGGTGCGATTGGTGCCCATGGCACGTAAATCCAGCAGGTTAAGCCCTGCGGTGCCAATGTCTGCACCAGCGTTGGCTAATGAGAAGGTATTCGCTAAAGCGGGCAAGTCATTTAATGCTTCACCAATGCTAATGGCACCGGATGCGAGCAAGTCCTCGCCACTAATAATGGTTACTGGCGAAGGTGCCTCGGCCCCTTCGCGTAAAATGCGTGAACCGGTAACAGCGACCCGTTCGATTTTTTCTTCTGAGCCTTCAACACCTTGCGCCATGCCATTAAAGGAAGTTGCCGCCAAAATACAGCTGATAGCCTGTACCAGCGGGCGTTTTTTGAGTTTGAGTTGTCGTGCAGTTTTCATAAAAAGCCCTAAATTAGAATGACTGTTTTTCCGCGCCTCCTTGTTTTCGCCTTTTTTAATTCCCTCACCTCAGGGTGGGATTATACCTTCGAATAAAGGTCCACAGGATGGCGTAGAGCGCATAGCGAAACCCATCATGCCTGGTTTTAATGGGTTTCGCCTTCGGCTCTACCACATCCTACTGTAAATCGGGAAAGTATAATCCCACCCTGTTCCCTCACCTGCCCGCCAGACATACCGCTTGGCTATTGTCCGGCGCTATATGATACAGTGTTGCAACATTGTTATCAAATTATGTATCGAATTTACAATTAAATCTGAGTTTCCCGGCTAAATAAGCTAAATAACCTTCAATCCCACGGATGACGGGAAACCAATTATTATAAATATGTAAACTACAATACTAAATGATAGTAAGAAATAACGTTTTAAGCGTTCAAAAATAAATACTGCTCATATCAATATAGCCAAGTCCGCCACAGGGGTCGCTAAAAAAGTGAAATTAACTTGGTAGGGCATCCCACTTAAGCCAACTTAGTTTTTGGGTAAACAACAGCGCTTATATTTATTACCGCTACCACAAGGACAGGGTGCATTCTTTTTAGGTGCAATATCATGATGTATTGCCGCCATATCTTGCTGGTAAAACGCCACCAGTTCTTTATATAATTTTGGGTGTTTTTTCTTGAGCATTTTGGGGCGTTCAAAAAAGTACTCGGTAGCAACCGCAAAAAACTCCTGCTGGTTGGTCGCGCCATAGGGATTGATATTGCTTTGCTTATTATGAATCGCGGCAATTTTCTCTTCGACAAAGCTCAACCAGGGGGCAAAAAAGGCATATTTAGACAAGCGCTCAGGAAAGCCGTCGCAATCGCCATCGGCCATATCGATAAGGTGAGCAAATTCGTGAATACCAACATTACTTTTGTCTTTAGCGTTAGCAAAACCGTAATGCAGCGCGGGCAAACTTAAAATCATCTTGCCGTTCATCGGACCATTGCCAACCATACCCGTAATGGTAGAGTCTTGCTGTCCATATTCGTGCGCTTCATTAAATGACCCAGGCACCAAAATCACCGTTTGCAGATTAAAATAGTGCCACTTAGCAAAGGCCCAAACCGGAATGATCGCACTAGCCGCCACCAACAGCCGACTTTGCTTAGTCACCTCAACCCCTTGTCCGACAATATCGGTGGTATCAATAAACAACAAAGCCCGTTGTTCAAACAGCAACCTGTCGGTTTTATTCAACGCCCGATAAAACTCAACCTGCTCAGTTAAAAATGCCGAAGACTCAGGACTTAACGAGCGGTTCAGCGGCTCAGGCGAAATAACGGTGCGCCCTTTATTAAAGAGCCCCTCAAACCAATTAATCAGCGTAGTAAACATCAACAATTATCATCTAAAAACCACAATGCGAGTGATTATACTATCTAAACAAATAATTTACTTTGGTTTGGTTGGGGATGCGGGTTGAGGATTTTCGGTGACGACAAACTTAACAGAGACAATCTTCCATCCGGCTTCGACTTTAACCAAATCCCAGGCTTCTGTGCCCCATGAGCGCTTGTAACCATCTACATGATCGCTAAAGCTAAAATGCACTGCGCCAAGGTAGCCATCACTTTGCACTTGCAGATCCCAAATTTTTCTTCGAGATTTTCATCAGCAGAAATCATGTTATCTACAGGTGAACCCATTTGGCTAAAGACCACAGAGCGGGGATAATTTGGCTTAACCAGACGTTTACGGGCCAGCATTTCATCACTAAACACCACAATCCAGGGCGGATTATCACCATAAAACAATGATTTTAAAGTCTTCTTATCTTTATTATACCAATGAGATTAATTAACTGATCAGATTTTGGGCAGGTAAAATTGACAATGACAAGGCATTAATTGCTGTATATAGTTGTTCTACATGCAAAATTAATAACGCAGTCAGTGGCAATTTTAACCAGCAAAATGATCAGTTAATTAATGGATTTGGTATTAATCAACGATAGCCGAAACTGCTCAACAACTGCCTTAATCGCCTTCTCATCAGCCTCAGCCCCTGCCAAAACCGGCGATGACTGAGTAAAAGCCAGCACAGCAAACAACATCAATACACGATTTACTTTTCCCATAACACACTCCATAAATACACTAAAAAAAACACAATACCAAGGCAAACGATACTAAGTAAAACCCGCCACGAACGCCATAGCTAGTGCCCGTCCTGAAACAGGCGTTTTTGATTTTATGGCACCAAAATCACCGCAAAGTCTCCGCTTTAGAACCTGATTTTTTTTCTGATTGAGCGCACGGAGTGCGCGATCGCGATATTTTTCCTTCATTTGCTATTTTCCTAAATCTCAGCCGAAAAAGAACCTCATGTCACCATGCTTCTTGTCATTTA
>JBLHHD010000094.1:0-8231 GCA_047614605.1 Alteromonadaceae bacterium | reverse complement strand
CGTATCCCTGAGTTAGAGAAACGCCTCGATTTGGCCGCACAGGTCGAAATGCAGGACATGCGCTTATTACGTCATAAAGTCACCGAAAATGAAATTGCCGATGTATTGGCTCGTTGGACCGGTATACCCGTAGCCAAAATGCTCGAAGGAGACCGTGAGAAATTATTGCGGATGGAATCGAAGCTGCATAAGCGGGTGGTTGGACAGCATGAAGCCGTTAACTCAGTGTCTAATGCCATCAGGCGCAGCCGGGCAGGGCTTTCGGACCCGGATAAACCGATTGGTTCATTTATGTTTTTGGGGCCAACTGGGGTCGGCAAAACCGAATTAACCAAAGCGTTGGCATCGTTTATGTTTGATACCCACGAGGCAATGGTGCGTCTGGATATGTCAGAATATATGGAAAAACACGCGGTTGCCCGGCTTATTGGTGCACCTCCTGGTTATGTGGGTTATGACGAGGGCGGTTACTTGACCGAAGCCGTACGACGCAAACCTTATTCGGTATTGTTGTTTGACGAAATCGAAAAAGCCCACCCAGATGTGTTTAATATACTCTTGCAAGTACTGGATGATGGCCGTTTAACTGATGGTAAAGGGCGTACGGTAGATTTTAAAAATACCGTGATCATTATGACCTCCAATTTAGGCTCTGAGCTGATTCAGGAAATGTTCGACAGGCAAAGTGAAATTAGTGGTCAGGTTAATACCAAAGAGCAAGATCACGAAAAAATCAAAGACATGGTGATGGAAGTGGTTGCTCAGCACTTTAGACCCGAGTTTATCAACCGGGTAGATGAAGTCGTGGTATTTCATCCGCTAACGGCTGAGCAAATCAAATCAATCGCCAGTATTCAATTAAAAGGCCTCAAAGCGAGGCTTGAAGGTAAAGGTTATAAACTGCATATAACCGAACCTGCGTTGAAGATGTTGTCTGAAGTGGGTTTTGATCCGGTATTTGGTGCTCGACCGTTAAAAAGGGCAATTCAGCAATACGTTGAAAACCCACTGGCGCAAGCCATCTTAGCCAACAAAATTGACGCCAACAGCACCTTATTGCTCGATTGCCAGGATGGTGAACTGAAAATCAAAAAGCAAGCCCCAGGTAACAAGGTGTAAGAGATAAGGGATAACTAAGGTGGACCCCACCGTCATCCTCGCGAAGGAGGGGACCCAAGTTTCAAACTCTATCGCTAAAATCCGCCACCCCAATTAAGCTGGTGTTGTGACCAAACTAGACTGCAATTATTTCATTCCTACCAAAAAAGAAACAAGCCTGCACTTTTTTTAGGGTTTTGTTGATAAGTCTCGTTGATTTTGATTGAAAAACTGGTTTTTATCCCCACATCTTTTAGACCACGTTTTTTGATTAACTTTTTCTGATTAACTATCATATTGAGATCATGTGTTGAATAAAAAATTGCAGTATTTGTCCCACCCTGAAAACCTCGCTGCCGTATGCGGCATAAAACGAGGCATTGAACGGGAAACGTTAAGATTTCAACCCAATGGTGCGCTTTCGCAGCTTGCTCACCCGGCAGTGTTTGGTTCGGCGTTAACCCACCCGTATATAACTACTGACTATTCAGAATCTTTGATGGAGTTTATTACCCCCGCAAGTACTGATGCCAATAAAACCATTACTCAGTTAAATGATATTCACGCCTTTGTGGCAAAAAACCTTGGTGATGAATATTTATGGCCGGTGAGTATGCCTTGTTATATCAAGACTCAAGATGATATTCAGCTGGCTAATTATGGTACTTCGAACATCGGCAAGATGAAGCATTTGTACCGTCAGGGCTTAAAATACCGCTACGGTAGTGCCATGCAGGTCATATCCGGTATTCACTTTAATCTGTCTTTCTCGGATACTTTGTTTGACTCCCTGGCTAAAATGCAAGGGCTTGATGGTACTTCACAAGACTTTCAGTCAGAGCAATACCTTAACCTGATTCGTAACTTTAAACGTTATGTGTGGTTGCTGACCTATTTATACGGGGCATCACCGGCCCTGTGCGGGTCTTTTATCGGTGATAAAGCTCAGGCTTATCCCTTTGAAAAACTGGCCAAAGGCACGTTGTATTTGCCTGATGCCACCTCTTTGCGCTTAAGTGATTTGGGTTATACCAATAACGCTCAGGCTAGTTTGGATATCCGTTATTCAACCTTGCCCGAATACGTAGCGGGGCTGCGTAAAGCGATTAAAACGCCTCAGGTTGATTTTCAATTGGATGACAATAACCCTGAGGGACATCAGCAGCTTAACAGCAATATTTTGCAAATTGAAAATGAGTTTTACTCACCAGTACGACCAAAACGAACCACCCTTGGCAACGAAAAACCTACCGATGCATTAGCTGAACGAGGTATTGAATATGTTGAGATCCGCTCTTTGGATATCAACCCGTTTAGTGCTGTGGGGATCACCTTGGAGCAGATTCACTTTTTGGATGTATTTTTGTGTTATTGCTTGCTCAAAGATAGTCCTGTATTAGATAGTGCAGAAAATAACGAGGTTGAAAGTAACCTTAACCTAGTGATCATGCAAGGTCGTGATCGGCAGTTAAAGCTGCAACAAAATGCTCAGCAAATATTACTGAGTGACTGGAGTTTGGCTGTTTTTGATGAACTCAAAGCGGTGGCGCAATGGCTTGATCAGGCTCATGGTACCAGCCATTACGCGGCTGTGGTCGAGACGCAAATGGCTGCGGTTAACGATCCAGAGCAAACGCTGTCGGCTCGTTACCTTGACGAGTTAAGAAGTGGCAATATTGATAGTGGGCAGTGGGGCGTTGAGCAGGCCAAAGCCAACAAGGCGCAGCTCAGTAGCCTTAGTGGCACTATCTTTACCGATCAGGTGATGGAGCAGCATACGCTGGAGTCGGTGCAAAAGCAGTTGCAAATAGAGCAAGGTGACGACGTTGATTTTGCGACCTTCTTAGCCGATTATTTCTCAGCTTAACGGTGTATTGATATTACTATTAGCAAGGATGAAAGCACAAGGAACGTTAAAACGTAGGCAAAAAAAAAGCGCGATTGGGATATCGCGCTAAAATAGTATATCTAGGGATGAACATACTACAAAACTGTTACAGTAATTCAGACGATCGAAACTGGCAAAAGTTCATAAAAATATGATAAAAACTGCAAATAAATTTAGTCAATCCAAAAAATCCCTGCAAATCATGGCTTTGTGCCTGACGGTCAGTTCGTGTTCAACCGCCCCGCCAAACAACATTAACAACCTTTGTTCTATTTTTGACCAGCGCTCTGACTGGTTTGATGCGGCTGCTGATACCGAGGACAAGTGGGGGGTGCCAATTCACGTACCCATGGCCATGATGTATCAGGAAAGTTCGTTTAAAGAAGATGCTCAACCGGCAATGGAGTACTTTTTAGGATTTATCCCGTTGGGACGTCCTAGCACCGCTTATGGTTATTCGCAGGCTAAAACCATGACCTGGGCTGATTACATGAGAGAATCGGGTAATTCTGGGGCTGACAGGGATGATTTTGAAGATGCCATCGATTTTATGGGGTGGTTTATTGCCAAAACCCAAAAAATTAATGGGGTATCAAAGTGGGATGCTTATGCCCAATACCTCAATTACCATGAAGGGTGGGGAGGTTATAAGCGTGGTACGTATAAGAAAAAGAAATGGCTGATGGCTGTATCAAGCAAAGTCAAAAACCGCGCGGCGATGTATTCAAAGCAACTTAAAGGCTGTAGAGCGGATCTTGAAGGCGGTTGGTGGTTCTGGTAGCCCCATAAGATGACTTAAACGCGTAAGGTGAGCGCAGTGGACACTGCGCTCGATTAATCTGATTAACTTCAGACTGTGTCGTTAGCTACTCTTTCCATTTTTGCTACTTTTGCTACTTTTGCTACTCTTGCTACTCTTGCTATTTTTAACGCTTTTACTACTTTTGGCGTTTGGGTCAGGCTTAGGACGTAAATGCGGCATGATCCGTATCTCTTTGATCACATTACCTTTAACTTTTACAATCTCTATCGGATAACCTGCTAGTCTCAAACTGACTTTGGTTTTGGGAATATCTTCGAGGTATTCTAAAATCAGCCCGTTAAACGTCTTGGGTCCATCGATGGGGAATTCCCAGCCGGTTTCTTTATTGATATCCCTGATATTAGCCGAGCCATCGACCAGATATGAGCCATCTTGCTGGATAGTAATTTCATCACTTGCTGTGGGTGTCATGGTGGTGGTGAAGTCGCCCACAACCTCTTCTAGAATGTCCTCAAGCGTCACTAAACCCTGAATATCACCGTATTCATCAACGACTAGGCCAATGCGCTCTCTGGATTGCTGAAACTTAAACAGCTGAGTGTTTAATGAGGTGCCTTCGGGAATATAATAAATTTCCCTTACCGCCCGTAACATGGTGGCTTTGGTAAATTGCTCTTTGGCTAATAAGCGCAATGCATCCCGGCTGTGCATAAACCCTACGGCATCATCAACACTGTCACGGTATAACAATAAACGGGTATGTTGGGCGTTGGTGAGTTTTTTCGAAATGGTTTTCCAGCTGTCATTGATATCAATGCCAACAATTTCATTACGGGGGATCATGATATCCTCAGCCTTGATTTTTTCAAGATCAAGCAAGTTAACCAACATACTCTGATTACGCTCGGGCAACATGGCACCAGATTCATTGACCACCGTGCGTAACTCTTCAGAACTTAAACTGTGATTTTCACGCTGTTCCCTACTGATACCAAATAATGAAATTAAGCCATTGGTGATCTTGTTAACCATAAAAACAAATGGCCAAAGTGGGTAAGATAAGGCTTTGAGGATCAATGAGCTGGGATAGGAGATTTTCTCTGGGTGTAAAGCGGCCAGTGTTTTAGGGGTTACCTCGGCAAAAATCAGCACCACAAAGGTCAATACTATCGTTGCGCCAAGAATGCCGGCATCGCCGTACAAGCGTTGTCCGATTATTGTGGCAATGGCTGAGGCGGCAATATTAACCAGGTTGTTGCCAATCAAAATAAGTCCAATCAGCTGATCGGGGTTTTTTAGCAATTGACTGACTCTAATGGCACCGCGATGGTTCTGTTTTTCGAGATGCTTGAGGCGATAGCGGTTGATTGACATGATGCCTGTTTCAGAACTCGAAAAATAGGCGGAAATAAAGATCAAGATACCAAGTATGATAAACAAGGTGCCCGTCTGGATGCTGTCCAATGCAGTTTTATCCCATGATGATGATATAAGTAAGATTATGGCTATAAGTATTATGTAATGCAGACGCTGTCAAGAAAAAATCGCCCAGCTAGTCAATTAAGGTCAATTTAACCGGGATTTTGCTCAAAATCGGCCAAGTATGATCTCGCGCACAAAACGACTGCCAAAGTAAGCAAGGGTAAGTAAGATTGCACCGGTAATGGTTCCGATGACGGCGCTCTTACCGCGCCAGCCACGATAACGGTGACCAACAATTAGTGCGACATAAATGACCCAAGCAATCATCGATAAAATCGTTTTATGGGCAACTGAGCGGGCAAACATATTGTCTAGATAGATAAAGCCGCTGAGCAAAGCGAGAGACAACAATAAGGTGCCAATCGACAATAGCCGAAACTGTTGCTTTTCGACCTGCATCAGTGGCGGAAAGTGGCAGCTGACCACCGATAAGTCTTTGCTTTTGAGTTTACGGTTGATGTATTGAAATTGGATGGCGTATAAAGTTGCAATGATCAACACGCAGTAAGCCAATAATGACAAGGTGATATGACCAGCTAATGGCAGATTTGAAAAAAAATGCTGAACCACGACATGTTTGGGAAATAATAAGGTGCACAATTGGATAAAAGCACAAAAGCCGTAGACTACCGAGAGTAAAAAGGGTGCTGGTTGTTTGATGGTCGAAAGCGAAACCGAAATGGCAATGCTCAGACAGACTAATGAAACCACATTGATTAGACTAAAATCTTGCCCTGTGGGCGTAAACATTTCGCTGACAATAAATAGGGTGTGGGGAATAATGGCACCACAGGCAAAAACCAACACTCTTTTAAAGTCGATACCGTCGGCATGAAATAACCGACCGATGAGTGTTCGGGTAGCGGCCAGATAGAATACTAAGGAAATAATGGTCAATAAGGTCTGGAACATGGGCTTTCCACAATTGGTGCGTTATCGCACTTAAAATATTAACGCGAATATCGCGTTAATATTTAGTTCTCATTCCGAAACACTATGTCTCGCGGTGCATCGACTTAGTTTATTATCGGCATAAATCATTAACTTATTGATTAATAAGTCTTACGACGGTGCTGCATAGTGATTGTCCCGTCATACTGACGGATGGAAACTGCGTTTGCGGACAAGAACTAATTATTAGCGTTATTGTAGGGCATCTGTTGGGCGAAGCAAAGTTTAAAGTGTAAAGGTCAATGAGCCCGGCTAAAAGTCACGAGCAGGGCTGGCGTTGATTGAATAAAAATAAGCTAAAACCTTGAAAAGCAGACGTTTAGCCCCAACCTAAGGTCCATTAGAAAACACCATGAGCGTTATGTTGGCAGTTGGGCCAGCAGTTGATTAACCGTTGAATAACAGTTGAGCGTCGATGATTATGGTTATTACGTGAAGGTCTTATGTTGAAGTTAGATAACATTCAAATCAGAAATAGCACCGAAATTGCCTTAAAAGGGTTGCCCGAAAAAGCGACTTTTTTTAGTTTTAATGGCATTAGTGACGGTGCAGAGCATGTCATTTTAGGTCTTGGCGACTGGAAAAATACCGCACTGCCAATGGTGCGGCTGCATTCGGAGTGCCTGACCGGTGATGTTTTCGCTTCGCAAAAGTGTGATTGTGGTCCGCAATTGCAAGAGTCACTGGAGAAAATCTATCAGCACGGCGGCTTTTTAGTGTATTTACGCCAGGAAGGGCGAGGCATTGGTTTATACAATAAACTGGATGCCTACCGATTGCAAAGCGAAGGATTTGATACCTATCAGTCCAACGAAATGCTCGGTTTTGCCGATGATTTGCGTGAGTACGATGACGCGGCTAATATGCTCAAAGCATTAGGGGTGAGTAAAATCCGCTTATTGTCTAATAACCCGGATAAAAAAAACCAGCTGCAACAACACGGTATTGAAATAACTGAACAGTTATCTACCGGGATTTTTTGTACCGTGCACAATCACGGATACCTTAAAACCAAAGCAGCAAAAAGCGGCCATCATATTGAGTTACCCGCTGAGAAAACTCAATAATAAAGGTGCTATAACACGCCTTTTTACTGGTATATCCATTGCCGTTTTGACGGCTTTTAGGTTGTCAGAAGAAGCGCTTGGAATACCTGCTAATTATAAAAATCACAAGGCTGGTTGATCTGTGTTGACACAGGTATAATGTCGCCAACCTCACAAGATAATCCGTTGGAATCGAGTCAATGTTTGAGAATTTATCTGAACGTTTATCCAAAACGTTACGTAATATCAGCGGTAAAGGCCGCTTAACCGAAGACAATATTAAAGATACTCTGCGTGAAGTGCGTTTGGCATTACTGGAAGCGGATGTTGCTTTGCCAGTGGTTAAATCGTTTGTCGCCAAGGTTAAAAACCGTGCGGTTGGCATCGAAGTCACCAAAAGCCTGACTCCCGGTCAGGTATTTATCAAAATCGTTCAAAGTGAACTCGAAGCGGCGATGGGTAATGCCAACGCCTCGCTTAATCTGGCGGCTCAACCGCCAGCAATAGTGCTGATGGCGGGTCTGCAAGGGGCAGGTAAAACCACCACAGTAGCCAAATTGGCGAAGTTCTTAAAAGAGCGTGAAAAGAAATCAGTATTGGTGGTGTCTGTCGATGTTTATCGTCCGGCGGCAATCAAGCAGCTTGAAACGCTGGCAACTGAAGTCGAAACCGAATTTTTCCCCAGTGACATTTCACAAAAACCACTTGATATTGCCAATAGTGCGATTGACTATGCCCGCAAAAAATTCTTTGATGTAGTTATTGTTGATACTGCTGGTCGTTTACATGTTGACGGCGACATGATGGACGAAATCAAAAACCTGCACAATCAAATCAATCCAGTAGAAACCCTGTTTGTGGTTGATGCCATGACCGGTCAGGATGCTGCCAATACCGCCAAAGCGTTTAATGATGCTTTGCCATTGACCGGTATCATATTGACCAAAGCAGACGGTGATGCTCGTGGTGGTGCGGCGTTGTCTATTCGTCATATCACGGGTAA
>JBLHHD010000093.1:0-8286 GCA_047614605.1 Alteromonadaceae bacterium | reverse complement strand
TTTTAGCATCAAACTAATGACTGCCATTTTTAGTGGTCAAATCCCTTTAATCAGCTCTACATCAGTTAAGGGATAACAACTACAGGCTAAAATATATCCCTGTTTCTTTTCAATCTCGCTTAAGGCGGTATCCTCTTTTATATCAACTTTACCGCTTTTTATTTTTATCTTACAACTACCACAAAAGCCACTGCGGCATGAGTAGGGAATATCCACACCAGCTTGTTCTGCTTGCTCTAAAATAGATGTTTGATTATCGCCTTTATGCTCAACTGCCCATGATTTAAAGGTAATTGTACAACTTTCTTTTATTTTTTTAGGTGATGTTTTGTTTGATTGGGCGGTGTTGCCAAAACTTTCTTGATGATAGTTCTGTCCTTTAACACCAAGTGATAATAACAGTGACTTTGCTGTGTCCATAAATTCACCAGGACCACATACCAATATGGTTCTTTCATTAAGACTTGTTATACCACTGAGCGTCTCCACATTCAGACGTCCCTGTTTACCCTGCCATTGTGGTTGACCCTGCTGCGTCAGTGTATAAATGACTTGGGTGTGGTGTTGCGCATCAGCCAATGATTGTATTTCTTGCCTGGCGATGAGGTCTTGTTCTGAATGACCGCTGTGGCAAAAAACAATATCTTTATCCAGGTGATGGTCAGTGATAAAGCGCAATATTGATAACATGGGAGTGATGCCGCTACCCGCACTGAGCAGTAAGATTTTGTTGTTGGTTAACCGCCTGCTATTAAAAGCGCCTTGTGGAGATTGGGCTTGTAGTGTGTCACCAACACGAAGTGTCTGGTGAAGATGGTTAGACACTAAGCCATCAACTTTACGCTTGACAGTAATGGCTAATGTCGCTGTCCTTGAAGGACTTGATGATAAGGTGTAGCAGCGGTTAACTGGTTGGCCGTTGATGGTTAGATTCAGAGTGATAAACTGTCCCGCTAAGTAATTGGTAACTATGCCTTGAGGAGGTCTAAATATGAATGTTTTTACATCAGGGGTCTCATCCTTGATGGCGATACAGGTTAATGATTGTGACTTTCCTGCCAACCAGCTATTTTGTGATGGTATCGGAGCGTTTAAAGGTTGGAAAACAGTGGCGTTATCAGGATACTTTTCAGGGACCTTTGTTTCGAGTACTTCAATTTCGTCATCTTGGTTAATAATTCCCTCATTAAGAGGGATTAAGTTTTGGCCAAAGTAAAGCTTGCTATCGTTGCCCTGGCGATATTGCCTGAGTACAGATAGCGGTTCGCCATCTTTGTCTTGTTGACTGGTTAGCGGGTTCACTGTAGTAAAAATACAACGAGAACAAGGACCATGAACCTCAAACTCCACCTCACCAATGCGAATACGTCGCCAATTGTCCTCGGCAAACGGTTGCGTATTTTTGACCACTATATTGGGTCTGAATTGAGTCATATGATGGTGATGTAAACTACGGCTGTTAAGGTCGGCCAATGAAGCCTCACTGATGAGTAACAAAGGATAGCCATCTGCAAAGCCGACTTGTTGATGATGGTCTTTGATTTTTCTTGATGTACGCTCGCCAAAGTAAACCAAACGGCAGCTGGTATTCAAATATTGACTAAACCAGGCATCGTAGCGGCTATGACAATGTTGTCCCTGGTTGGTTGAGGCCCATACTTTGGTGGTTAGGTATTGCTGGGAAAATTCGCCATATTTTACTTTCAGTTCGGTCATTTCAGGGGCGTTGACGGACAACCCTTGCTCAATTAATGTGACTGTCACTTGCGTCAGGGCGGGGTGGGTTCTGGCGGTGATCGCCTTGTCATTACTATCAATTAAAACCAGACGGCGATCAAAAGCCATGCCTTTTAGTTCGACAAAAACCTTGTCGAGGCTGATTTTTCGGGTTGATTTTATCGGATAAATAGCAAGCCCACTAATAGTAATGGCGTTCATTCACTTCCTTAGATGCTGATACTTAGAGTTAGTTGCTGGTTTACCATAAAAATGAGGCCTGAGTAAACTCATTTTTATGAGTGGACTTGATTATGCTGCTGACGTTTCGTTTTAGGGCTACAGGGCAGGGTAAATTACGATGGTGACTGACCAATGAGGGAAGTTTCCCCAAACCCGCTTTCATTCGCTATATTTAAATAAATAAATAAATGTGTTTATAGTGAGGCTTATTCGTTCGGGCATGGGTTAAACCCCCGTCTTTAGACGGGCTCCCATGATGAAAAGGTTTTTCAATATTTGAACCTCACACCGAGTGGGTCAGCAAAGGCAAGGCTGGTGTGCCGGTAGAGTTGGGGATCAAGGTATGCATAGTTGAAGATCAGGCGGGTTTTATCCTGACACATCAGGTGATGCAGAAGTTAAATGATGTCGGCATCGCGGTCGATATAGTGAAGAAAACCAAATCGTTATACCCAGCGTTTTCAGGTTGCAGCTTTGATAAAGGGTTTCATTCTCCAGACAACCAAACGCAACTGGCGAAGCGCTTGAGTATCGTGGAATACCCAAAAAAGGTAAGTGGAATAAAGTAGAGAATGAGCGAGAAAATAGCGATGAATTTAAACACTACAAAAGAAAAAGCTCAGCGGTAGGATCGGTGATAAATGCGTTAGAGGTCCACGGTTTAGATCGGTGTCCTGATAAAGGATTGGATGGGTTTGAGAAGTACGTCTCATTAGCAATTGTCGCCCGTAACTTGCAACAGATAGGCGCAGAGTGACAAAGCAGAGCGCTGGCTAAAGAGCAGAGGCAAAACAGGCGTAATATTGGAATGAACGCCGAATTGAGCATTTCCTATGCTCAGAAGGAATTATCCCCCCGAACAGCAACGCACAGACAGTGATAGGTTTATGAACAAAGGACTTTTCGGTTAGGCACTAATTATATTGCTTTTTCTAAAAGTGCAAACTGTCAGGCAGTCGCTAAGGATTTCGCCACAGCGATTAAACACTATAAATCCACAGTAGCTTATCAGGATTTAATCAATCGCAATGAACAAATTTTTATAAAGCTTGGTACGTTATGACCTGTTCCGGGTGGCGTTATTCTCTTTCGGCAAAGTAATATTCGTAAGATTTGATTTTTAGTGCCGTCGAAAAAGCATTGTCAATCAGGCGGTATTTATCGTGGTTCATATTGGGGTCAACCGCAATGTAAACCCCCGATGAATAGCCATAAAAATAAGAGCAAGCGATTTTTTTCGAGAGTTCATTACTGTGGTGATAAACTTTTACCGGACTTGGATGGTAAAAAGCATCTATGCGATCAACCATCAGTAATTTTATCCCCCGGTTTAACGCATCACTACCTTCTACGGTACTAAAGGTGGCATTGGCTTCTTTTAAGCTGGCGATCACTTCAGTGCCCGCCGGAATACCAATGTGCAAACCTTCAAAAAAATGGGTAGCGCTTAAAAAAGGTATAAATTTATTTTTCTTGAAGCATAACCCAGGTACCGAACGAAATAACGGTTTTGATAAACGCTTTACTCCTTGTTGTGAATGATCCAGAGGAAAGAGCAGATCAATATTCCCTTTTTTTAATTCCACCAGCGCTCGTTTATTGGGAAATTCAATAAATTCGACATTTTGATACATGCCTTTTAATACTTTCTCCACGTAGGTAAACGCTTTCTCGTTCATCCTGTCGCGGTTGAAATTCACATGAGGAGGGTATTCAACCACACCGACCTTTATCGAGTCTGCAAAGGCGGGTTTAAATGATAGTAGCAGTACACAAGTGACTAGGTATAATTGAGTTCGCATCATTTGTTTGCCCTAAAAGTCTTTTTTATAGATAGTTACGCTTACACCGCCAGCAAAATCACCGAGCTTCCAATGTTCCATTTCAAATCCTGTCGCGTCAATAGAGGTCCATTGTGATTGATCTTTTTTGGTGTTTGAAGGGTTGTCCTTAGGCGTACCGTGACAGTTCAAACACATTTGCGTTAATTCTATTGGCACGAAGTGACGATAGGCCGGTTTGCCTTCAAATGTTGATGTATCATCAAAATAGATATTGAGCTTTAACCGTTGAATAACTTCCATCGCTGAGGTTTCCCAGTTATCAGGGGTGTTGAGCTTGTTTCTGACCGCATCGGCGGTATTGGTAAACTTGATCTTGACTCCCAAACCTTTGGTCGATAATTTCTCAGATAACTGAAAGGCAAAAATAGCAGGAATAAATCCCTTAAAACCAATGTCAGCATCGTTGATCAGTGTCCGGTTATCCTCCATTACTTCGACCATCACCTGTACCAGCATTTTTTTAAGCGGATGGTTTTGTTTGGGGAATTGTTCCTCAAAAGTATCCTGGTAAGCTTGTTTTACATTTTTGATAAACAAAGAACCAAACAACTTGCTTTTATCCCCTTTCTTTTGGTTGATCAACGTTTGATTTTTGAAAATATAAACCATTGAGGAACGGTACATTTTTGACAACTCATCCATAATGAAGAGGGTGTCTGTGTTCACGCTTCTGGAAGTATCTTTACCCGATCCGGCATTGAGGGCTGCGTGGGAATAAGAAACGGTACACATCAAAATCAATAAAAATGTTATCGCTTTTAGCATGAGATAAATCCTGTTTAAATAATCCGAGATAACGAGTCATAATATGACTTAGGCTATTCTCAAGGTAGACCTTAAGGACGGTAATATCCTTTTAAATCAATCTATTTGGCTTTCAATTTAGGGGAATGCGGTAAATCGTATTTAGTTGAGTGTAACGATTTCATTCAAAGCTTTTAAAAGTGTAGAGGCAGAACTTGTGATTGTCCAGCCAGTGGTAAAATTGAGGTAACACTTTAGTAAAAAGTAAAAAGTTCATGTTAAGAAAGTAGGCCGAACTGACACTGATCCGGCACCGTCATACCGTTATTCGTGTGTGGGCTGATGTTTTTTATGGCGTTGGCTTGGGTGTGTTGATGGGAAGTTTATGGTGACTTTAACCCCTTCGCCGATGTTGCTTGATATATCAACGGATCCCCTCAAGTCTTGCTCAACCAGTTTTTTAATAATACCCATGCCCAACCCACTGCCGCCTTTGCCGCCTTTAGTGGTGTAGTAGGGGACGAAAATCTGTTCAAGGGTTTGCTTACTCATCCCCTGGCCATCGTCGCTATAGATTATTTCAGTCCTTCCGGTCTGCTCTTGGGCATTGATACTGAGGTTACCGTATAATCCCGGGGCATAACCATGTAACAGTGAGTTATTGATTAAATTGGTGATAATTTGTGAAATGGCGCCGGGATAGCTATTGATTTCGATATCAGCGGGTATTTGTAGTATGACCTGATGATTGGTGCTTTTTAATTTTGGTTTGAGGCTTAAGATAATATTGTCACCGTATTCCCGTAAGTTAAAAGGCATCACGGCGTAACGGCACTGGTCGACGGCGATGAGTTTAAAACTGTGCAGGATACGTGAAGCACTGTCTATATTGGTTTGAGAGATTTGCAGGGCTTCATTAACCTGAGCTAAAAAGGCTTTGAGCATGGCGGGTTTAAGGGTTTTTTCCTCAAAGGCATTTTGCAGCGCTCTGGCCTGATCGATGGTAAAGCTTAATGCAGTATTCAAAGTGCCCAGAGGGGTTGATACTTCATGGGCTATACTGCCGACAAAGCTGCCCAGTTCGGCCATTTTGGCTGAGTTATAGACCAATTCTCTTTCAAATTTAGCCCGCTCTAGTAGTTTTATCTGATTGGCAACCCGCGCCAAAACCTCATCTTGTTGTGCTGGTTTAGTGATGTAATCAGAGCCTCCGGCTTCAAAACCTTGGTGTATATCTTCGGGCTCAGTTTTGGCGGTGACAAATATAACTGGAATAGTTTCGGTATCGCGATTGCTCTTTAAACGTCGACAGGTTTCATAACCGTCAATGTCGGGCATCATCACGTCAAGTAAGAT
This sequence comes from Alteromonadaceae bacterium, assembly GCA_047614605.1. Taxonomy (GTDB): domain Bacteria; phylum Pseudomonadota; class Gammaproteobacteria; order Enterobacterales; family Alteromonadaceae; genus JABSOG01. Next base: position 2,383 of record JBLHHD010000093.1, on the reverse strand, counting down.
CAGATCGGGTTTTACCCGGTCAATCAGCTTAAGGGCCTTGTCACCACTGGTTACCGCTGAGATACTGTAACCTTGTGTACTCAGATAACAACGTAATAAATCTATATTAACGGGATTGTCATCGACGATCAGGATCTCAAAAGGACGTTTTTCCTGACCTCTATCCTCATCCAAATTCATGATGTTTGCTCCTTTGGTTATTTGTTGCTGTGATTAATTGTTGTGTTATTTGTTGCTGTGATTAATTGTTGTGCTATTTGTTGGTCGGATAATAAGCTAACAACGTGACGGTCAGATTTAGCTGCTGATCTCAGTGGGATCATTGTTTTTGGGCCAAAAAGGTTAATAAATTATCCATATCATACTGAGCAACAAATCCCCTGACAGCAGTAATAAATTCACCGTATTCATTGTCTTGGGTATCCAGCCTTTCGAGAATAGCTTCTATGTCAGAGACTCGGTAAAGCTCTGCGGCTTGTTTTAATGCTTCAAGAATTTGCTCATCCTCGGGAAGGGTCAGCGATATTATCTGATCAGCCGTTGATGCTTGGCCAGACTCTTCACAGTATTCAAATTTAACCTTGATTGTTTGCTCAATACAGGAAAACAAATCATCAATCAAAAAGGGTTTGGAGATGTAATTGGCAAAACCCACTGAGATATAATGGGTTTTGTCTTTGCCAAGACTACAAGCTGTTACCGCGATTATTGGTGTATTTGGGTTGAGTTTGCTGTTTTTGGCTAATGCCAGTAACTTGATACCGTCAACTTTAGGCATCACGATATCACTGAGCACCAGATCAAAGTAAAACTCATCCATTAAATCCAGCGCTGGTACGCCGTCGTCAGTCTGTTTGACGGTAAATCCAGCATCTTCAAGTATACGGGTTAATACGTCGCGATTGGCTTTAATATCGTCAACAACCAGCACTTTGACTGTTGAGCCGGTATTTAGACACAGGTATGAATGGCGAATTTTAGCCTGCTGGGTTTGTGCCTCATCTGTTGGGAGGGTCAGGTAAAAACTAAACGTGGTGCCTGCATTTTCGATGGATTTCAACTCGAGGCTGGTATCCATCAATTCAAGGTATTTTTTCGAAATAGCCAGACCCAAACCCGTACCTCCTTTTTGCAAACCGGCGTGGCCCTGGCTAAAGGGGGTGAATAATTTGAGCTTGTCTTGTTCAGAAATGCCCAGACCACTGTCACTGACTTCAAAGTAAAAAGTATTGTCGCTGTGCTCATAGGCCATTAACTGAACAAAACCCAGTTCAGTAAATTTAACCGCATTACCAATAATGTTGATGAGGATTTGGCGCAGTTTCCCTTCATCGCCACGAACCCAATAATGGTTATCAATAAAGTTAAGGTTGACCTGCCATGCCAGCCCTTTTTGCTGAGTTTTTAACTTAAACATATCACTCACCCCTTGCAGCAGGGCAATCAGATCAAAAGGGGCTTTGTGTATTTGTTGAGTACCTGATTCTACTTTAGAAATATCCAGGATATCATTAATCAGTTTCAATAAATGAAAGCTCGACTGTTCGATGACATTGAGTGAATGGGTTTGATCTTTGGACAAGCTGGTATCACGTTTGAGTATTTGGCAGTAACCCATAATTGCATTCATCGGTGTTCTGATCTCGTGAGAGATGTTTGCCAAAAAAATGGACTTGGTTTTATTCGCCATATCAGCTTCATCTTTGGCCTCATGAGCCGCTTCCTCAGCAAATTTTCGTTCTTCAACTTCCTCAGACAAGCGCTTGTTTAAACGCATAGTGGACTGATTGATTCGGCGCAGGTAATTGACGGTTAATGAGGCAATAGCCAACCCAATCAGTAACAGTAACGAGACTAGTACCACGACTTGAATGAATATGGCGTTAACCTGTTCAAGACCGGCTGACAAGGCGTGGTCCACTTCAATTACCCCGCGCACATCGCCGATTTTCCAGTTGGTGCGAGGAGAGTCTGAATGGCTGTTATGACAGTTAACACACTCGGGGCGCATTAAGTCAGCGACGGCATAACGAACATTTAATATGCCATCAATCTCTTCTATACGGATAAACGGTTGATCTTTGTTTTGATTAAGAAATGCCCAGGCTTGCTGAGCAAATTGATCTTTTAATCCACCGGACTCTTGCCGTGAAGGGTAAGGAAAAGGACTATAAATTCGAGTATTAATATCCATTTGTTTGTTGCCCATCTTTTCGCCAAGCAACATGCTAAGCGTTGCTGGCAGTGGAATGGCGTCTTCTTTGTCGTGATAGTCATGGGTGACTTTTAAGCCATTTTTGAGCGCCGTTTGCACCACTTCTGAGTTGTATAGGGTGCGAAACTGGCTGAGTACTTCGACATATTGACTGGCGCTGTTCTTGGC
>JBLHHD010000092.1:0-8322 GCA_047614605.1 Alteromonadaceae bacterium | reverse complement strand
CTCTTTTTACTGATCTACAATTTTCGCGAATATATTAATAGCCGGTTGATTGTTCACAGCTTTTTGGTGATGAGTATTGTCGGTGTGGTGCTAAATCTTGTCCTCGGTGCACCGTTCAGCGTGGCAATGGATGGTGAGGTGGCCTATCGATTTGGCCTGCTGCGACCCGTAGGTGTGCAAGGGCATACCGGCAACCTCGGTATTACCTTTGCATTTTTGTACATCTTTTATATGTTTTATCTGCCGGTCACAAATTATGTCAAACAAATACCATTGTTTATCGGCTCGGTAGTTGTGTTTGGATTTTCGTCGCTGCGAACACCCTTTGTCGCACTGGTATTATCGCTTGCATATATTTTCGGATCATCATGGAAGAAAATGTTGTTTGGCTCTATTGCGATTGCTATCGTAGCGCCTTTATTCTTCAATAAATATTTTGAAGAATTGATTTTACTGACGCTTAACGACTTGACCACCGACCCGACCGAGTCACAATATATTCGTGGGATCATGGTGTATTTCTCGGTGATATTGGCTGCCAAATATTTCCCCTTTGGTACCGGTGCGGCTTCTTACGGCACCTTTTTGTCCGATAACAGTCCGGTATATCAGGAGATCGGATTGTCAACCTCCTACTTCTTTCAAACTAACTATGGTATTTACGACAGCAATTTCGCCAGCGTGTTGGGTGAGTTTGGCGTGTTGGGGATCAGTCTTTTTGGTTACATAATATACCGAATATTCCAGCTGATTGTCAGAAATGGCGCAACCCGGTCATTTGCCGTAGTATTTGCTGGCCTTATCGCTTTTTATTCACTGGTTAATCCGATCTTCATGAGTTCTTATCCGGCAATGTTGATGGCAATCGTACTGGTTGCGGCAGTGCCTCGGGTCAAAGATCTCAGCCCTGAGCTAGAGAGCAGCCCTGAGCTAGAAAACAGCCCTGAGCTAGAAAACAGCCCTGAGCTAGAAAGCAGCCCTGAGCAAGAAGCAGACGCAGTCAAAGAAAATAGCCATAAAAAGACCACAACCAGTGAATAAGCTAATTGGTCTGCTTGAACGCTATAAACATTATCTGGTGGTGTTTGGTTTTACCATTGCAAGCCATGGTCTGGGTTTTGGTCGTGAAGTCTCCATTGCCTACTTGTTTGGTACCTCGTCGGTCAGTGACGGATTGCTGGTTGGGCTGGCCCCTTTGAATTTGTATATCATGGTGATTGGCCTCGGTTATGCCAATGCTGCTATAGCGAGGATCAAAAGCCCGGATAATAGCAGACTGATTAATTTGTCATTTTATCCCATACCGGTGATGGCCATTATAATTGCCTGTGTATTTTTCTTTTTCAATGAAACCATTATTGCCATTACTGCGCCGGGTCTTAAGGGAGAAGGAGTGATCCTGGCGAGACAAATCGTGCTAGCTTCTGCATTAGGGGCTGGAGTGGCTTCGGTGTATTTTTGGTCGCGTAGTATCCGCCATCTAAATAAGCAATTTTTGCGCGTGTCGATGTCTGAATTGTTGCCGAACCTGGGCATTTTGCTGGGGATTTTTGTGCTGTATCGGTTTATCGGTGTAACCGGGATTGCCGTGGGTATCACATTAGGCTACGTGCTTCAGCTAGGTTTTGTGTTTGAGCCGGGTCGAGTCAACTGGCGCGGGTTTACATTAGCGGCTTTGTTTGACAAAGATATCAAGCTGATCTACAAAAATACCATGTTAAGTGCACTAGGTGTTTCGGGACTCATTGTTGACTTGTTTGTTGACCGTTATTTTGCTTCACAGTTGGCTGAGGGCAGTATTGCAGCGATTAACTTTGCCCATAAAGTGATGACGTTACCCTTGTTTACTCTGGTGCTTGCGGTTGTTACGGTGATGTTCCCGAGGCTAATTGGTCTGCGGGACGATATGGCTGGTTTTAATCGCCTTAAAGTCAAAACTAATTGGCTGTTGGTGGGTTTTTGCCTGCTAAATTCACTGATATTTATATATTTTAGCCACGGTATTATTTCATTACTGTTTAATTACGGTCAGTTTGATGCTGCGGATGTGGCGGCTACGGCCCCGTTATTGTCGATTTATGCCGCTGGTTTAACTGCCCATGCGCTGGTGTTGTATAACGCCAAAGTACGTTATGCGCTGGAAGACTTTAAAACACCATTATATGCTGGTGCCTGTGCTGCACTGGTTAATTTGGTACTGGATTTTCTGCTGGTTGACACTTACGGCACTGCCGGGTTAGCTAGTGCGACGTCGATTGCGGCCTGTGTTAATGCGGCTATTTTGATTACCCGTAAACAACCCGAGAACCATAGTGGGTCGGTTGTTGAAGCTGAAGCTTTGTGATCCGCCGTATGGCGATTATTTGATAAAAGAGTAGAGTGATGAGAGGAATATATCTTAATACCAACAGTGAGACATTAAGCCGGAGTATTGACTTTTTTGCCGCCAACAACCATATCATTAAAGAGCAGTTTCTGGGTAATGATGTCGTGCTGATTTATAGTAACCAAGATTGGCAACATGCGCCAGTGGTGCAGTTGGATGACACTTGTGGTGGTGGTAAAGTCTATTGTGCCGGATGGTTTATTTATAATGGCCAAAGAAATAATCTGACCGAACTGGCCAATGATTATATTTCCCGGGGACTGGCGGTATTTGACGAGATTGTTCTGGGTGTCTTTGTCTTTATTCATATCGATAGCAATGGCAGTTCGGCAATTTGTGACTCAATTGGTGTATCAACCCATTATGGCCGTAGCCATGAAGGTCAACTTCAAGTGGCACCATCGGTTAAGGCTTTTAATGATCCGGGTCCGGTTAACCCGCTGATGAAGCAAATTATTGCCAGTCAAGGCCATTTATTTGGTAATCTTACCGCTTATGACAGTATCACACGACTTGATCCAGGTTCAAAATTGAGCAATGACGGGAGTCAGGATAATTACTATGCGGTTAACTTCAATTCACCGGATAAGCAGCAACTGGGCGATATTAGCCAGCAAATTAAAGAGCTGATTGACTATTGGCCTCAGCCCAGTCGTACGCTGGCACTAAGTGGCGGACTGGATTCGCGGCTGACACTGGCCGGACAGCGATTTGCCTATGGTTATACTTATGGCCCGGAGCACTCAGCCGATCGTCCAATTGCCCGACAGTTTGCCGATTGTTTTGAGCGCTACAATGAGTTTGAATTTACAGAGCCTGAACAGTTAGTTGAAGAAGAAGCGCTGTCTAAGGACTTCTATTTTGGTGTATCAACCTGGATCCCTCGGCTATTAACGGCTTATCATTATAGTTTTGAGCGTGCCCAGGATAGTTATGTGTTATTTGATGGCTACCTTGGTGACGTTTTTAATCGAGGCAATTACATGAAGTTTGGTGGTATTTTAGGCTCACTGCTTAAATTATGCCCATGGTTGTATAAACTAAAACTCTCCGCTCATTTTATTCTTAAGCATCGTTATAAATTACTCAATGAAGCGGCTTTTAAGCTTTTAATGACTGATTTTGAGCGCAGAACTGCCGGGCTGTCAGCGGACGCTTATCAGAAAGTGACTTATTACGAGGTTTTTTATGGACGAGGCGCTCGTTTTACCATTAACGGAAGTAATATTACCGCTGGACAAATGTTTACCCCTATCCCTTTCTTCTTACATCGCAAGGTTATGGAAATGCTATTGTCACAGGATTTTAGTGACACGGTACAGTATAAGTTGCTTGGAAAAATTTGGTCTAAGGTGCCTTCGCGTTTTAGTGAGGTCGAGTCTGATACAGGTTACAGCCCTATGACACCTTACTGGCTCACGCCGATTAAAAACATGTTTCACCAATTGTTGAGTCATTACATACCGGGGCGTGGTAATTATGCAACCGGGCAACCAAAAGTGAGCAAGAAAGAATGATATTTGTTGAATTAATTGTTTTGCATTACGGACTTTTTTTTATCAAGCCTGCGGATGATAAAATTTTGCACGTAATTTTATAGCGGGCTGTGATATAATCGCCCGGATTTTTCGGGTGCTTGTATTTTATATTAGGATTTTTTATTTTCCCGGTAGTTTAGTATTTAATAACGTTTGACAGGATGGTAAGACAGAACATGATATCCATGGCAAAACCTTTTATAGGTGAAGAAGAAATAAATGCCGTCACTGCGGTGATGCGCTCGGGTATGATAGCTTGTGGAGCCGTCGTCACTGAGTTTGAAAGTGCATTTGCGCAGTATATAGGTGTGCCATCGGCAGTAGCGACAAATAATGGAACTACCGCCTTGCATACCGCTTTGTTAGCTTTTGGCATTAAGGCCGGTGACAAAGTGATCACCTCCCCATTTACCTTTATCGCTTCGAGTAATTCGATTTTGTTTTGCGGTGCTACCCCGGTGTTTGTTGATATAGACCCAGACACCTATTTGCTTGATGCAGATAAGCTGGCCGCATACCTTGAAGCTAATTATGAGCCTTCTATGAAGGCGATCATGCCAGTACATTTGTTTGGTCTTGCTTGTGACATGCCTCGTATTATGGCAATAGCCAAGCAGTATAATCTTAAAGTCATCGAGGACTGCGCCCAGTCTCATGGTGCCCAGGTTGACGGCAAAAATGCTGGCAGTTTTGGTGATGCAGCCTGTTTTAGCTTTTACCCTACCAAAAATATGACCACCGGCGAAGGCGGTATTTGTTTATTCAACAATACCGCTGACGGTGAATTGGGTCGAAAATATGTTAATCATGGCCGGGTTGATCAATACCTGCATGATGTACTCGGTTACAACTACCGGATGACCAATATCTCAGCAGCCATTGGTTTGGAGCAACTCAAACGTCTTGATGGTTTTAACCAGAGCCGACGTCATAATGCTGCAACGTATGATGAGTTGCTAGCTAATGTAGAGCAAATCAATCTGCCAGGTCAATATAATGGCTTTAAGCATGTTTATCATCAATATACCCTTCGGGTTAATGATGGCAGACGAGATGAATTGCAGACTTATTTAGGTCAACACGATATTGGCAGTGCCGTTGTTTACCCCTTTAGTATGAATGAACAACCGTTTTATCAGGACAAGTGTCAATTTGAAACGGTGGCCAATGCTGAACAAGCAGCCAAACAAGTTCTGTCTATCCCTGTTCACCCAGCATTGAGTGAAGATGAAGTCAGTAAAGTTGCTGCAACAATAGCAGCATTTTTTAAGTAAAAATACTCGGATTTAAACATGAATAAACCTAGCAGAACGGTTCGTATGGGCATTATCGGTGCCGGTAGTATGGGCCGTAACCATGTGCGTATCGCCAGTACTCATCCTGTTATTGATTGTGTTGGGGTGTTTGACCCCAACGAAACGGTAGGCCGCGAAGTAGCTAACCTTTTTGGCGTTGATTACTTCTCTGACTTGCACGAGTTATTTGTTCATTGTGATGCAGTCGTTATTGCGTCACCGACGTCATCACACTTTGATATTGCCAAAGATGCGATTGCAGCAGGCAAAGATTGTTTAATAGAAAAACCGATTACCGTCACGGTTGAAGAGGGTGAAGAGCTTATTCAACTGAGTGAAAAAGCAGGGACCATTATTCAGGTGGGACATGTTGAACGGTATAATCCGGTATTTTCTGAGCTACGAAAGATTGTTAATCAAGAAGATGTGTTGGCAATCAATTCGAGTCGCTTAAGCTATAATGTCAGCCGTGCTACTGATGTTGATGTCATACTGGATTTGATGATCCATGACCTTGATGCGGTTAACCAAATTCTTGGTGGTAACCTTGAAGTGGTTGGCGCTGTTGGTGGCAGCTTCCATTCTCCGAATTTTGATCACGTTAGTGCCGAGTTGATTTCTCCTAACGGCTCCGTGGCTACTGTGATAGCGTCAAAGGTATCACAAACCAAATACCGAATGCTTAATATCAGTTGCTCTGATTGTTACATTAAGGTCGATTTTTTACGTAAAGAAATTGAAATTAATCGTCGGGCCGCCGGGCGTTATATCAGTGACCTGCAAGATGTGACGTATAAACAGGAATACCTGGTAGAACGAGTGTTTGTACCAAATGTTGAACCTCTAATGGCTGAGCACAGCAATTTTATTGAGTCGATTTTGGAGAAAAAAGAACCGTTAGTGACGGCTTATCATGGCGTTGAAGCGTTACGTCTGGCGAAGAAAATCCAGACTTTATGCAAAAGGTAATCATCCGTCTGCTGGATATCATAATATCACTGGTGGCGCTAATCCTGCTGTCGCCAGTGTTTGTGGTTGTTTGTGTGATGATTTTCTTCGATCTTGGGCATTCGATATTCTTTGTTCAGCAACGGTTGGGGCAAGACCGAAAGCTGTTTAAAATGATTAAATTTCGCAGTATGCGAGATGTTGAACTGGATGCTTCGCAGCATCATGAAACCGTCAATAAATACGCAATTAAGCTAAAGAACGATCCAAGAATAACCCCTTTTGGCGCATTTATCCGCAAAACCAGCCTCGATGAACTCCCCCAGTTGTTTAATGTGCTGAGCGGCAAAATGTCGTTGGTCGGTCCCAGACCCTGGGTGCCTGAGGAATATACTCAATTTCCAGAGCAATGGTTCTCAAGGCTTAATACCAAACCCGGGATTACCGGGTTAGCGCAAATTAATGGCCGCAGCGATTTGGCTATGCCTGAGGTTATCAAGCTGGATAACGAGTGGGAGAGACGTTATTCGGTGATGTTTTATTGGCAAATACTGTTTCGAACGGTAGCCAAGATTGTGCAGGGCCATAACACCTATTGAGTTCACTCTCGATTAGTTCAACCGGGATTAGCTCAGTCGGGATTTGATTTTTTTGGCTGGCACACCACCAACGATAGCATAAGCCTCAACATCATTGGTGACAACCGCGCAGGCAGCGATAATCGCACCATCTCCAATCTTCACACCGGGCATAATAGTAACCCGGTTACCTACCCAAACATCATTGCCGATGACTACCGGATTATCCGGTGTTGATCCCTGCATTCGCATCACAATGTCGGTGCGTGCGGTATTATGTTGTCTGCGATGAATGACACTTTCGGGAGCCATCATCACATCTTTTCCTATAATTGTCCCTGGGGCGATTTGACAGTGGGCACCGATACTCGAATGATCACCGATTTGGATGCCTTTGCCTGAGCCAAAATAGGCGTGAGCCTGAATGTTGATATTGACGCCAGCCTTAGTAAACAACCGATGACACACCCAACCACGGAAAAAACGTCCGATACGCCCGACGACAGGCAGATCATTGTTGGGGAGGTGCTGTAACACTATGTAATACAACAACAGTAATACGGTGCGGTAGATGCGGTTAAACATACTGAGTGTTCTCTTGAGTTGATGGTTTGGGTCGATATAGGCAGTGTATCCATGTACAGACAGCGATGCAAAGTATTACAAACTCAGTGCCATTTCTTTCACTAGTTGTTTAAAATCTTCTCCCAACTCAGGGTGACGGACACCATATTCGAGGTTAGCTTTCATGTAACCGAGCTTAGAGCCGCAATCATTGCTTTTGCCCGTCATGTAATAGGCGTTAACCGGCTCAACCTTCATTAATGAAGCTATCGCATCGGTTAGCTGAATTTCGCCGCCAGCACCGGCTGGGGTGAAGTCTAACAGATCCCAAATTTGGCTGGATAACACATAACGACCAACTACTGCCAAATTCGAAGGAGCCTCTTCAATCGATGGTTTTTCAACAATCGAAGTCATTGGGCCTGATTCTCTGCGGGCTAGTGCCTTACCGCCTAAGTCGGCTATACCATAGAGATTAACTTCATCTTTAGGCACTTCTTCAAGCATGATTTGTGAGACGCCGCTACCTTCAAACCTATTGATCATTTCGGCGAGGTTCTCAGTCGCTAAATCACAACTGTATTCGTTGATTAGTACATCTGGCAAGATGACCGCAAATGGATTGTCACCAACCATGGGTCTGGCTGCCAAAATGGCATGACCGAGCCCTTTGGCTTCACCCTGGCGAACATGCATGATAGTCACATCAGCAGGACAAATCTTTTGCACTACTTCAAGCAATTGACGCTTTAAGCGTTTTTCGAGTTGAGCTTCGAGTTCGAAACTGGTATCAAAGTGGTTCTCAATCGAGTTTTTACTCGAATGGGTGACCAGAATGATTTGCTTGATCCCCGCCGCAATTGCCTCATTAACCACATACTGAATTAATGGTTTGTCCACAACGGGCAACATTTCTTTAGGAATAGCTTTGGTGGCCGGTAGCATCCGGGTGCCTAGTCCCGCGACCGGAATGACAACTTTTTCGATTTTATTGCTCAAGGGGTGATCCTATT
>JBLHHD010000091.1:0-8353 GCA_047614605.1 Alteromonadaceae bacterium | reverse complement strand
GTTTAGTGATATAAGTTATTGATTGATAAAGTTTATCTGTAAATGGCCTAAAAACGTTTTTTAATGGTAATGCCATAAGTGGCCGGCTCTGCAACATAAGCATTGATCTGGCCGTCCTGAATCGGCGTATTAAAAGAGGTGCGATTGATATATTCCTCATCAAGTATGTTACGGCCCCACAAAATAACATCCATATCATATTGTTCAATATTGACGTAAAAGCGCAAGTTCATCAGATCGTATGAGCCTTGTTGCATCAGCGGGTCGTTGCTGCCATCAAGCACCATATCGCCGGTATAGCTGTATTCGACTTGCAGATAACTATAAATACCTTCAGTGATGTTGATGTCTTTTTTGATTTTAATTACGGCAGTATCTTTTGTTTGTTATATTTTTTACGACTACTCAAGCTCATGCTAAAGCGCAACTGTTTATAAAACAAATGAATGATTTTAATAGTTATCTATTCATGAATCGCATAGTTATTCGACCATTTACGGTTATATCTATATGAAATACGAATAGTTGTTCATTATGATTATTCATTTGTTTAATAAATCGCTTGTGGTTACCCTGTTAGAACGATGACTGTTAAACAATTTGGTGAAGAGAAGATGCCTGAGTATAAAACCCCGCTTAGAGATATAAAATTTGTGATGCAAGAATTACTGGAGTGTGGCAAACATTACAGCGAGCTTGGTTACCTGGAGGCCAGCGAAGAGATGGTGGATGTCATTATCGCCCAAGCTGGCAAGTTCACTGAGCAAGTTATTGCGCCATTAAACCAGATTGGTGATCAACAAGGCTGTACTTTCACTGATGGTGTCGTTACCACGCCGGACGGATTTAAACAGGCTTATCAACAATACGTTGAGGGTGGCTGGCCGACATTATCGCAAAGCCCGGCGTTTGGTGGTCAGGGGTTACCCCATTCACTAAATGCGGCGATCAGTGAAATGATGTCAGCGGCCAATCACAGTTTTGCCATGTATCCCGGTTTGAGTCATGGGGCACTGGCCACGATAGAAGCCCATGGTAGTGAATGGCAAAAACAACAATTTATGCCAAAGCTGGTTGAAGGGACTTGGACCGGCACGATGTGTTTAACAGAATCACATTGTGGTACCGACTTGGGCATGTTGCGTACCAAAGCCGAGTTAAATGATAATGGCAGTTACGCCATCACTGGCAGCAAAATTTTCATTTCAGCAGGGGAGCATGACCTGTCAGACAATATTGTCCATATCGTAATTGCCCGTATTCCTGGCTCGCCACAGGGCAGTAAAGGGATTTCGTTGTTTGTTGTGCCTAAATTAAACGTTAATGACGATGGTACCGTTGGTGAGCCAAATCAGGTTCGTTGTGGTTCTATTGAGCATAAGATGGGCATTAATGCCAATGCCACTTGTGTGATCAATTTTGATAATGCCAAAGGTTATTTGATTGGTACACCTAACCGGGGTTTACATTGCATGTTTACCTTTATGAATTCGGCTCGTTTAGGCGTAGCACTCGAAGGGGTTGCTGCGGCTGAAGCCTCCTTTCAGGGGGCATTGACCTATGCTAAAGAGCGTTTGCAAATGCGCTCTGTTAGCGGGGTTAAAAATCCGCAAGGCCCTGCCGATCCAATCATCGTTCATCCTGATGTGCGGCGGATGTTAATGACCCAAAAATCCATTGCCGAAGGTGGCCGCGCCCTTATCGCCTATTTATCACAATTGGTTGATATTACTCATGTTGAAAAAGACTTGCAGATAAAAGCGCAGGCTGACAATAGGCTGGCGTTATTAACGCCGGTAGCCAAAGCATTTTTAAGTGAATTAGGCTTTGAATGCACTAGTCTTGGTGTGCAAGTTTTTGGTGGTCATGGTTTTATAAAAGAGTGGGGCATGGAACAACTCATGCGTGACACTAAAATTTGTTGCTTATATGAAGGTACCACCGGCATTCAGGCGCTGGATTTAATGGCGCGTAAAGTTGTCGGTAGTCAGGGGGACATCTTAAAACCCTTTATGGCCGATATGAGCGCATTTTGCGAAGATAATGCCGATAATCTGGCAATGGCAGAATACCTTAAAACACTGACTTCATATGCCGAGCAATGGCAGAGCATCACTCAATGGGTGACAAAAAAGGCGCTCGACAACGCCGATGAAATTGGTGGTGCATCAGTGGATTATTTGATGGTTTCGGGTTACGTTACCCTGGCTTACTTTTGGGCCAAAATGGCCAAAGTGGCTCAAGACAAGTTAGCTGACAGCGGTGATGATAAAGCCTTTTATCAGGCTAAAATCAACACTGCCCGGTTTTACTTTGATCGCATTTTGCCCCGAGCCAAAGGGCATTTGGCTTGTATCCAAAATGGTGTTGATTCGATGATGGCTTTGAGTGATGAAGACTTTTCGTTTTAAAGCCTAGCTTTAGCATAATCACATTGATATTTGGTAAAACAATCGCTGTAAAAATTTAAGGTTTAGTATGAGTAATACAAGTTTAGAGAAGTTATTTGAGTCATATTCGACAAAAGGCTTAACGCTGAAAAACCGCACCGTGATGGCACCAATGACCCGCACGTTTTCACCCAACTACATCCCTAACTCAGAGGTTGCTGATTACTATCGTCGCAGAGCACAGGGTAACGTGGGTTTGATCATTACTGAAGGGACTTTTATATCTCATCAGGGGGCCAATGGTTATGAACGGGTACCTGCTATTTATGGTGAGGCGGCGCTGGCAGGTTGGGCACATGTGGTCGATGAAGTCCATAAAGTGGGTGGCAAAATCGTACCGCAGCTTTGGCATGTTGGTGCGATCAGAAAAGAAGGCATTGGTCCGGACAAGTCCGTACCTGCCTATAGCCCTTCAGGGTTATATAAACCGGATGCGCCCAATGGTATTGCGATGACACAAGACGATATTAATGACGTTGTTGCCTCGTTTACCCAGGCAGCTGTTGATGCTAAAAGTATTGGTTTTGATGGTGTAGAAATCCATGGTGCTCATGGTTATCTGGTCGATCAGTTTTTGTGGCAGGGCACTAACCAAAGAACCGATGATTACGGTGGTTCTATCGAAAATCGTACGCGTTTTGCCGTTGAGATTGTTAAAGCCATCCGTGCTGCCGTCGGTGAAGAGTTTCCCATTATTTTCAGGTTTTCTCAATGGAAGCAGCAAGACTATCAGGCCAAACTGGCACAGACACCGGATGAATTAAATATCATCCTACAGTTGTTAAGCAACGCGGGTGTTGATATTTTTCATGCCAGCACACGTCGTTTTTGGTCAGCCGAATTTGAAGGTTCAGACCTTAACTTGGCAGGCTGGACTAAAAAACTAACCAATAAACCGGTGATCACCGTCGGCAGTGTGGGTTTGGATGGCGATTTTATCGGTGAGGACAATGCTGATCTGCAAGGCACTTCAAATCCAACCGGTATCGCAGGGTTGTTAACACGCTTAAACAATGATGAATTTGATTTGGTGGCGATTGGTCGTGCGTTATTGGTTGACCCTCAATGGGTTAATAAAATGCGGGATAAGCAAGAAGATCAAATCGCGCCTTTTAATAAAGAAGCACTTTTGAGCCTGAGTTAAGCCTGAGTTAAGCACTGATGGGCGTTATAAAACAAATGAGGAAATCATGACTGCAGCTATGTTAAACGAACGAGATGTCGAGTTTATGCTTTATGAGCTATTTAATAGCGATAGCTTAGCCCAGCGAGCACGTTATCAAGATCATGACCGACAAACTTATAACGAAGTGTTAAACACTGCCAGACGTATTGCTGAAAATGAATTTTTGCCAATTCGCCAAAAACTTGATCATCATCAACCGACGTTTGACGGCAAAACCATTAGCATGATCGCCGAATTAAAACCGGCATTAGACGTATTGCGTGATTCGGGTATTACCTCAGCAACCGCCGATTATGAGTTTAACGGGATGCAGTTACCGCCAATTGTAGCGGCTATCGCCAATGCTTATTTGTGGGTTGCCGGGGGCAACAGCATTGGTTATAGCTTGTTAACCACGGCTAATGCCAATTTATTGCAAGCCCATGGTACTCAAGCGATTATCGACAAATGGGTTAAACCGATGCGCAGTGGCCGCTTTAGCGGCACCATGGCGATGACCGAGTCGGGTTGTGGCTCTTCACTGGGCGATTTAACGACTCGGGCTATACTTCAAGATGACGGCACTTATCGGGTGACTGGCAACAAGATTTTCATCTCCGGTGGCGATCATCATTTAACTGAAAATATCGTTCATTTAGTGTTGGCACGGGTGGCAGGTGCGCCAAAAGGCGTTAAAGGCATTTCATTATTTGTGGTGCCTAAATACCTGGTCGATGATGATGGCGTAATGGGTGCAGACAACGAAGTGGCGTTAGCGGGTTTATTTCACAAAATGGGGGGCCGTTCGCATACGTCAACCGCGCTTAATTTTGGTGAAACAAATGGTTCAATCGGTTATCTGGTCGGTGAAGAACATCGTGGCCTGCAATACATGTTTCATATGATGAATGAAGCCCGAATTATGGTTGGCAGTGGCGCGGCGACACTAGCTTTGGCTGGTTTTGAATATTCGTTGGATTATGCCAAAAACCGCCCGCAAGGTCGTTTACCTTCCGTTAAAGACCCGCTTTCACCGATGGTCAATATTATTGAGCATGCGGATGTACGGCGAATGTTATTGGCACAAAAAGCTTATGCACAAGGCGCCTTTGCGCTGGTGTTATATGCCACCCAACTTGCTGATGACAGCCATACTGCCAGCACCAAAGAAGCCCGTGAATATGCGCATTTATTGTTGGATTTTTTAACCCCTATCGTTAAAACCTGGCCCTCTGAATATGGCCCTAAAGCCAATGACCTGGCCATTCAGGTATTAGGTGGGCATGGTTATATTAACGAACACCCGGTCGAACTGTTTTATCGTGATAATCGGCTGAACCCTATCCATGAAGGCACTACCGCTATTCAATCGCTGGATTTATTAGCCCGTAAAGTGCCCATGAATAGGCTGACAGGTTACACCGCCACATTGACCGAAATGGCTAAGACGATTGCCATCGCCCGAGAATTTGACACACTTGATGGTTTTGCCAATGAACTTAATGAAGCCCTTGAAACACTTAAGAAAACCACTATGGTATTGTTAAAGGCGATGGGCAACCAGGATATCGATTTGGTATTGTCTAATTCGGTGAAATACCTGGCGCTGTTTGGTCATGTGGTGATCGCCTGGTTATGGCTTAAACAAGCGATTATCGCCACTCGTGCGCTATCAACAGAGCTGCATGACGCAGATCAAGCGTTCTACAATGGCAAAGTACAAACACTGCAGTATTTTTACCGTTTTGAATTGCCACAAGTCTATACTTGGTCAACCTTGTTGGTAAACATTGATAGCACCTGCTTTGATATGCAAGCAGACTGGTTCTGACTTTCATTAAAAGGCTTTGATTCGATGTTAGAGATTTACGCCGGTGATACAGCACTAAAAACAATCCAGCAAACGGGGTTTTCGCCTGACTTGTTTACGTCTTTTTTAGGGGCCAGTGGTGGGCCTAAATGGTTCACCTTGTTGGGGTTGGATAAGTATATGTTTGGCGAGTTCTTTAAAGGCAGAGCACAACCTTTAAATATCATTGGTTCTAGTGCTGGTGCTTTTCGAGCGGCTTGTTTTACTCAACAAGACCCGGTTAGGGCAATAAGCCAGTTGGCCAAAGATTACAGTGAAACGATTTATTCTGACCGAGCCAAACCAGAGGAGATCACCCAAAAAGCCAGAGCGCTTTTAGAGCGGCTATTCAGTGATAATGCCATTGACGAAATCATTAACAATAAGGTGTTCAAAGCCCACTTTATTGTCGCCAAAAGTAATGGTTTGGTCGCTCGCGAAAACAAAGTATTACAAGGGCTCGGGTTAGTTAAAAGCGTCGTGAGTAATCGCATTAGTCGTTCATTATTAAAACATCAGTACGAACGATTTATTTTCCAGACCCCAGACAGTCAGCTGAATCTTGTTGACCCTGACAATATACCAACACAAGCTATTACGTTAACGGCTGAAAATATCAACGATGCATTATTGGCCTCGGGCTCTATTCCGCTGGTGATGCAGGGCATTACCAACATTGCCGGCTGCCCACCGGGGATGTATCGGGATGGTGGCATTATTGACTATCACTTTGATTTGCAAATTAAAAATCCCGGACTAACCTTATATCCACATTTTAGCTCGTCGTTAAAAGCGGGTTGGTTTGATAAGCAACTATCGAGAAATGTACGGCTTAAAAATTATCATAACACCGTGTTGATTTGCCCGTCAGCCCAGTTTGTTGCCGGGTTACCTTATAACAAAATACCAGACAGAACGGATTTTACTGCGATGAAACCCGCACAACGGATCCGCTACTGGCAACAAGTGTTTGCTGATAGTGAGCAGTTAGCAGCAGAATTTGCCGAGTTTTATCAAACTCAAAACATCAACAAAATGAAGAACATTCGCCAATTATTGGCCTAAACATCAAATAAACAGAGACATAATATGACCACTTATACCGCAATCAATCTAATCGCTCGCCCACAAGGCGGCCCGATAGGACCAGAACTGTTTGACGTTGTTCAAAAAGAACTGCCCAGTGTTGGCGCAGGCGAGTTTTTGATCAAACAAACCTGCATGTCACTGGATCCGGCCATGTTTGGTTGGATGAACGCTGATACCAACAGCTATATTGCTCCTGTCGAATTAGGCACCGTAATGCGCAGCTCCGGCGTTGGGGAAGTGGTTCAAAGTGACAACCCCGATTTTAAAGTGGGTGACAGAGTCATGGGGTTATTAGGTTGGCAGGAGTACATTTTAAGCAATGGTAAAGGCTTAAATAAAGTCAAAGTACCGTTACCTGATGAAACTATTCTGGCAGTGTTTGCCTTGCCGGGACTGACGGCGACACAAGGGCTTTTTGCCATTGGCAAACCGAAAAAAGGTGAAACTATTGTGGTCTCTGGTGCAGCAGGTTCAGTCGGTTCCATTGTCGGCCAACTCGCCAAGGCTGAGGGTTTAACAGTTGTTGGTGTCGTGGGTAGCGATGAAAAAGCCGACTGGATTGTTAACGAACTGGGGTTTGATGGTGCGATTAATTATAAAACCGACGACCTGGCTGAAAAGTTAGCCGAACTGACTCCCCAGGGCATTGATATCTATTTTGAAAATACCGGTGGTCCGATACAACACCATGTATTTGCCAGAATGAACACTCATGGGCGTATAGCGGTATGTGGCATGATTGCTGATTATCCTAAAGAAACCCCCGACCCGGCACCTAGTTGGATACAGATGATCAAAAAACGTTTAACGGTGCAAGGTTACGCCATGCCAGATCATTTTGGAGAAATACCTCAGCTGTTAGAAAAACTCTCCCCTTATGTGATGCAAGGTAAAATCAAACACCGCACCCATGTTTTAGAAGGATTAGAGTCAGCCATTGGCGGTTTGAACTTATTCTTTACCGGTGGTAATAAAGGCAAGCTGATTGTGAAGCTTTAGGGTTTATTGATGAACTGGGGTTGGTAACAGCCCCAGCTTGTTGTTTAGGGTATTTAATTACGCCTTGATTTGTTTTACTTGATCGACTGATAAGCCTGAGATTTCTGCCACATCGACAATAGCTAATCCTTTAGCAAGCATCTTTTGAACTGACTTGATGGTTTGTTGATGATGCCGTTCGTCAGCCCTTGCTTCACCTTTTTCAATACCTTGTTCAATACCTTGTTCGATCCCTTTTTCCATGCCTTGGATTTCACCCAGTTCATAAGAGGATTCGTATAGGCTGGCTTCACGGCGCAGTTCGTGAATATGTCTGTCATATGCCGCTTTTTCTGCAGAGCTTAATTTAAGCACGTCGAGTTTTTCTTTGGCTTCGAGTAAACCTTTGGCGTGAAACTCTTCTTTTACCTCTTCATTTTTCAAAAAGTAAATCCACTCATCCAAAGGTTCTTTGGCTATATCGTTGAAATTTCTGATATTAATGATGTAATGCTCGGGAAATATATCGGCCACTTTATCGCAATTAAACAGCCCTTTTTGTTCGTTGTTGAGTTCGAGTTTATGATGATTGTGCAAGCCATAAAACTCGGTGGTGCCGTGATAAATATAATCATCACCAGCACAAAAATCAAAATACAAAATGCTGACTGAAATGACTTTGTTGATGCTACTGTAGCGACTGCCTTTATACCCGTGATCATTGAAAATGCTTGATTTTTTATTTTAAGGGATCATGATACCCCCTATGATAAAAATCACCCTCACCGTAGACGAAAAAGCAAAATTGGAAACGCGGCACAA
>JBLHHD010000090.1:0-8360 GCA_047614605.1 Alteromonadaceae bacterium | reverse complement strand
GCTATTTTGCTTGTTAAAATGGCCACTGACTGCGTTGTTAATTTTGTATGTAGAACAACTATATATGGCAATTAACGCCTTGTCATTGACCATTTTCCCTGCCCACAATTTAGCTCATTGAATTAATGTAACTGGTATAACCTGGTGACTCAGACGCTTAATGGCGCTATTCGTTGTCAAAGTAAATTGGGCGAAGGCACTGCATTTTTGATTATCTTACCGATGGGGGATGTTAAAACCGCAATGCTGGTGAGCAATTAAACGCACCAGCATTGCCGGATTTAATTAGTAGAAGGTACTTCCATCACACCGTCGATTTCGATGTTGGCTCCTTTAGGTAACTGAGATACCCCTAAAGCAGCACGAGCAGGGTAGGGTTGATCGAAATATTCGGCCATGACTTCGTTAACCTGGGCAAAGTTGCCAAGATCAATCAGGTAGATATTGAGCTTAACCATATCCTGAATAGTACCGCCTGCGGCTTCGCAGACCGCAGTGATATTGTCAAACACACGGCGAGCTTCGGTTTTAAAATCGGCCTGTTGCATCTCCATAGTCACCGGGTCCAGTGGTATTTGACCAGACAGGTAAACCGTATTTCGGATTTTTACTGCCTGAGAATAGGTGCCGATAGCCGCTGGGGCTTTGTCTGTACTAATAATAACTTTTGACATAGTAAACTTACTTTCTCCGGTAGACTTTTTGAACATCTGGCATAACCCGAATCTTGCGCATGATATTGGCAAGGTGAATTCGATTGGTCGCTAGCAGTTCAACGTTGATAACATAAATATTGCTTTCTTTTTCTTCGGTGCTGAGGCCTTGGATGTTGGACCCGGTAGAGGCAATTTGATTGGTAAGCTGTGCCAGTACACCCTGATGGTTGATAATTTCAACCCGTATATCACAGACAAATAACTTGTCGCCGGTATCATCCCATTTAACCGGAAAATAAACCGCAGGCTCTCGCTCCCAGCCTTTGATATTACGACAATCACCACGGTGAATAGCCAGTCCTTTACCCTGACTCATGTAGGCCACGATAGCATCACCTGAAATTGGCCGACAGCATTTGGCATAGGTGACCAGCATGCCTTCAGTGCCAATAACTGGCACGTTGTGTTTGCCGACGCTTTCAATATTTTCACCATCCGCGAGGTTGCCAATGAGTCTTCGGGCGATGGCAAAGCTCATCAGATTACCCAAACCTATTTCAATCAGCAAGGCATTCATTGACGTGTGTTTAAGATCAATAATGACCTGCTCGATGGTTTCGTCGTCAAAGTCTTTGAGATCTAAATCCCCTAAAGCAGATGACAACAAGCGACGACCGAGTGCTAAAGCTTCTTCGGTTTGCTGGCTTTTAAGGTAATTACGAATACCCAAACGGGCTTTACCCGTCACCACAAAGTTAAGCCAGGTGGCATTGGGGCTGCCGCCAGGGCTCGTGATGACTTCTACGGTTTGGCCAGTGTCCAGTGCTTTGTTTAGTGGATGAGGTTTACGGTCGACTTTGGCCCCGACACAAGAGCTGCCAACATCGGTATGTACGGCATAAGCAAAGTCTACCGGTGTTGCACCCATGGGCAATTCGATGATCCGCCCATCGGGAGTAAAGACATAAATTTCTTCTGGGAACAATTCGGTTTTGACATTTTCGATAAATTCAAATGAACTACCGGCACTTTGTTGCAGTTCGAGCAAGCTTTGCATCCACTGATGAGCTCGTTGCTGGGCAGTGGTACTGGCATTTTTACTGCCTTGCTTATAAGACCAGTGAGCCGCGACACCCCGGTCAGCCATTAAGTCCATCTCGTCAGTACGAATTTGAATTTCGATAGGGACCCCATGAGGGCCGATTAAAGAGGTATGCAGTGACTGGTAACCGTTACTTTTAGGAATGGCAATATAGTCTTTAAAGCGGGTTTCAATGGGTTTAAACAGGTTATGCACAACACCAAGAACCCGATAACAGGTGTCATAATCTTTAACCACAACACGAAAGGCGTAAATGTCCATGACTTCGTTGAAGCCCATGACCTTGCTAGCCATTTTACGGTAAATGCTGTAAAGCCCTTTTTCGCGGCCTTCAATTTGCCCTTGTATTCCAGACTCTTTAATGCGGGTGGCAATTTCCTGTTGGATGTTGTTGATGATTTCTTTACGGTTGCCCCGGGCTTGTTTGACTGCCGTGCCCAGTGCTCTGGCTCTCATTGGGTATAATGCGGTGAAACCTAACGCTTCGAGTTCATTTTTGGTGTGATGAATACCCAGCCGATTAGCAATTGGGGCGTAAATTTCGAGGGTTTCTTTGGCGATACGACGGCGTTTGTCGGGTCTTAAAGCCCCGAGTGTTCGCATGTTATGGGTTCTGTCCGCCAGTTTGATGAGAATAACCCGGATATCCTGGGTCATCGCCATGATCATTTTTCGATAATTTTCGACCTGAAATTCTTCTTTGTCTTTAAAGCGCAGTTTTTCGAGTTTACTGACCCCTTCTACCAAGTCCGCGACTGTGGCACCATAAATTTCAGCCAAATCTTCTTTAGAATAATCAGTGTCTTCGATGACGTCATGTAGTAATGCCGACATCAAGGTTTCGTGATCGAGGTTGATTTCTGCCAATATGCTGGCAACGGCAACCGGATGAGTAATATAAGGTTCACCACTGGTTCGCATTTGGCCCTGATGGGCATCTCTGGCGGTGATATAGGCCCTTTGCACCATTTCAATTTGTTCTGGTGACAGATATTGCGAAATTTGTTGCTTCAACGCTTCGAATAAATACATTAAAACTCCTGTGTAAGCGATTGAATATGAACACTCCAACACACTATACGAACATTTGATTCTAATGCCAAATAGAAAACCGGACAAAAGGCAATTAAACCGGGTTAACTGGGGTTGCATTTGCATATTGAGTTTTAAACAGCGACTTGTTGATAAAAATCAAACGCTTCTACAGGGATAAAGCTAATGGGGGGGTTGTGGGGGATCCTTTCCCCTCTTTTTATGATAAAGAGGGGCAAAGATTAGGGTATTGCTGACTAAATCTGTGGATCGTCACCAACAATAGCCGCAACTGCGTCAAACTCAGCCGCTTCATGCTGTACTTGACGATTATGGTCTTCAAGATCCATGCTTTCCATAGTCACCAAACCTGCTTCGATTTCACGCAGGGCGATCACCGTTGGTTTGTCATTTTCACGGTCTACCAGGGCTTCTCGACCACCTGTGGCTAATTGACGAGCACGACGTGCTGCAACCAGGATCAAATCAAAGCGGTTACCGACTTTTAATACTGCATCTTCAACAGTTACGCGAGCCATATTCAGCTACTCCGGGATTATTTATGACAAAAAAGGACGCATAGTTTACTAGATGCTTAATCATTGTCCAACAGATCTTTTAATAAATGATCAAATTTGCTGGTTTGATTGGCCATTTTTAATCGGGCACCAAGTACAATACGTTGTAATTCGATTAAACTTGGTTCAAATTGGTCGTTTACCAACAAATAGTCAAATTCGTGGTAGTGGATCATCTCAGCGCGGGCTTCTGCCATCCGTTGAGCGATGATCTCTTCACTGTCCTGACCGCGATTGCATAATCGCTGTTTTAACTCATGTTGAGAAGGGGGTAAGATAAATACGGTGATCACTTGTTCGAACTGCTCGCGAATTTGTTGTGCACCTTGCCAGTCAATATCCAAAAAGACATCAATGCCACTATCAAGCATCTGGGCGATGGCTATTTTTGATGTGCCGTAATAATTACCAAACACTTCGGCCCATTCGACAAATACCCCTTCGCTGATGTATTGCTTAAACTGCTCAACATTGATGAAATGATAGTGCACGGTATCTTCTTCACCGGGACGTTTGTCACGGGTGGTGTGAGAAATCGATACTTTCATATCATCATGACGCTCAAGCAAAGCCGAGATTAAACTCGATTTCCCTGCGCCGCTGGGGGCTGAGAGGATAAATAAATTGCCGCGTTTATTGTTCATACCAACGTCATACCAACACTGTACTGAGGTGATTGTAAAATAGCTCGGTATAATACACCACCCGACCAGCAGATACCATTAGCCACCAGATACCGTTAAGTACAAGTCAGCCACTTTGCTGGGATAATAATGTCAATGAGTTGATACATTGCTCACTTAAAGTGAACGTCGATTTGCGAAATGGTTGACGAAGGCTCGCCACACCTTTAATAGCAGGCTCACTATTGGTACTCAGCATTGCCACTACACAAGGATCAATAGTAGAAGTATTGTTACTACGCCCAGCGGTTATGCTGATCACGTTATCAGCCCCGGCAGCATAGTTTTCAGCGTTATTAATAAAGCGGTTAACTGAACAGGACTTGACTTTAGACCGCGTAGATTTTTTCTTGAGATTGGGCAGGCTCATAAGTACTGTACCCTTTTTATTAATCAACATTTCGTCGACTAATCCACGAATTTCATTGGTCGCCTTGCCGCTCGGTTCTATTTCTATAACCGATAACCCCTTTTCGCCGCCGACAAGTATAATCATGTGACTTACCTCTTGGTACAGCATGGGCAGTTACCATTGGCAACCAGTCGCCAAAAAACGAGTGATCTTCAGCTTAAAATTTAAGCAAAAATACAGCGTAGATTAGATTGTAAAATGCGCAAGGTTATTTTTTGAATTAACTTACCGGGAAACAACTACACTTCATCCCGCTCATTAGAATGGGGTGTGACTGGGACTTCGATTGAGGGTTCTTGAGTTACCTGCTCAGTTTGCTCTTGGGTGGCTTGTTGGAGTGCCTGACGTTCGAGTTCTTGCTGTTTGGCTTGGTGTGCTTCGACTAATTGTTGATGTTTAAGTTTGGCAAGATGGCGGGCTTTACGGTCTTTGGGGCTTAGCACAGTCGCGTAGAAGGCTATCAGGGCAAGCCACGAAAAAATAGTGGTAGCCAGCAGCCAGGCCGTTTTCTCATGGCCGTTGGCCCGTTTGCTACCAACGATGAGTGCCAGCGGTGCCATGTAGAGACACAACCAGATTAAACCCATATAAATATCTTCAATAGACATAATCTTTAATGTTCCCATCTATTTTCATACCGTTGTTGGTATCGTTGCTGTCATTTTGCTTATCACTAATTAGTGGCTTTTATGAAGTGCCTGGGAGTCGAGGTTATTTAAACTGATTCCAGTTGATATCATGAGATAACAGGCGGGTTTTGGCAATGTAATGGATAGTTTGGCCGCTTCTGACCAGGTAATCCTGATTGGGGTTTAGCTGCATCCCATCGCCAAAGCTGTTATCAGCTATACCAAGCACAGTGGCATTGTAATTGCGCTTAAAACCTTCAAACAGGGCGATAAAATTGACTCCATTTGATGGTAACCCAGCGGGTACTTCAACGCTAAATTGAGTGTCACCTTGCAATGTCGACAACAGCTCTTCCTGGATGCGGCTTGAACCGGGGTCTTGAATTGAACGCACCAGCATCTGTGCTGATCGCGAAACGCTACATTCGATATTCTTACAATGCTCTCGTAACATCTCTACTTTGATTTCATCTTCAAAATAGGTGCTGATATGACAATCGGCTTTGACCAGCTTGGAAATTCGCAGTGAGGTGGTAAACGTTTCGTGATCATTACCGCCATCTATGATCACCCGATCAGCATGATTGATGGCCGTGCGGGAGAGTTCATCCATATCGGTGAACGAATGTAGTTTGGCAAATTCGACATCTTCATTATCGGCAAACGGGTGGGTGATGTCGTTTTTGACACACAATAAAATGACCCGCTTTTGACGTTTTTTATCACCGAGAATATGGTCGATTATCTTAGGCGTTCGGTGGGGATGCCAGCCAAAAATAATAATATGATCCTGCAAGTGCTTAAAGTTTTTTTCGCCTGTCATGTGTCGCCTCAATAAAAATGTAATAGTTTGACCAATCTTACCCAAAAAGGCAGCAAAAAGGGCAAGACCCAGCGGGATTTGGAAAGTCGCTACGATTATCTTACCAGCGATGGTGGCTGGGCTAAAATCACCGAAACCGACGGTACTGGTGGTGACGATATAATAATAAATAAAATTACTATTGGATACCAGCGCCTCTTCTGCGGCAAAGGTCAGCAATATAGCGGTAAGAATGGCATGGGTGAGCAGCAGTGCTATCAGGGCAGCCCAGCTGACCTGAGTAATATGGCGGCGTATCAGTAATATAAGTTGCTTGATTGAAAACATGGTTTAATGCTCGTTTTTAGTCTGACTGCTATGTTTTTATTGGTTTATTGTGATTCACTGGCGCTGAGTTTATCCACCAGAATTTGGCAAATGGTCAGATAATCTACCAGTGAGTTTTTGTGCCATAGGGTTTTAGTGGATTCACCCTGACTCGAAATGAATTTTTGAAACTCAGAATAACTGGCATCGGTGGAGCGTCCGAGATAGCCCTTAAAGGCCTCGGTGACATTTTTATGGCCTTTGGCGGTTTCGGTGGTCATTTTTACGAGTGCATCAATCATGATTTCGCCGTATTTGAGTAGATCATTTTCTGGATGACCAAACTGTTTAATCCGGGTTATGGTTTTTTGTAACGAAACTTGTTGCTCAAAAACCAATGCTTCGGTGACCCCTTCAACATGTTTAACATCACTACTGAGCAGATTAACTTGACGACGGTATGCGGCAAGCTCCTTGTGTAACGACTGGGACCTGATATACAAATAAATGATGATCAGTAGAGAAATACTTGCAACAGCTAAAACGATCATGTTCACCTCAAAAAACAAGTTAGGCAGCCCCAGCTTTACTGTGCCGGACGATGTTAATGGTAGAGAAATAATGAATGTATTATGGCTGATACCGCAGCGAAGCACAGTAAAATCGTGGATTATTAGACAATTAAATTGCAAAAATAATGGCTAATGGCAAGCTTTTTTTTCATTACAGGTAGTCCGAGATTTCAATGTAAGGACAAGCTCCTAGTGTATTGCTCCGGGCACACTAGCATTCGACCATCCAGATCAAAATATGCAGGAGCATTATATCGAACTTTTTCTACTGACAAACCGCTCAATAAGCTTGGCGATATCACCTTCAATCATTGGTTTATACTGTGTTTCATGGGTGGCACGTTGTTTATCCATTACCATGAGCTCACTCTTTTTGTATTTCTTTCTTGCCTCATGGGTGGGCATATCCTTGATTTTCTCATACATATTGAAAATACCCGGATAAACCTCACTTTTGGTTGGTAATACGCCGTCTTCGGGTTGCTCGACATAATGATCGAGTAATACCCAAATACGCAGGCAACCCTCAGAAAAATCACACTGACCATCTCGCATTGCCCAGGCTATGGTATAAATACTTTCAGCCAGGGTCTTATTACGTTTATTAATTTGCGCCTGATGTATTTGGGCTTGTGCCTTTTTACCTTGTTTTACCAGGAGTAACAGGCGACCGAGATAAAAAGCCAGTGCAGCAATAATTAACGAGCCAAGTACAATGGCAACGGTCCATAAAGTCATCATCGATTTTAAATTCCTGCTTTGGTTTTACTCATCAGTATCATCGTCTTGCCATTGTTCGGCCAGGCTGCGATCATCGCTAGTAAAATCTTCATCGAAGTCATCTTCGTCTTCATCATCTTCAAAACCAAGCAACGCCATTAATTCCTGATGACGGGCTGTTTTAGCATTAAAATACTTGGCATCTTTACCTGTAAGTACTTCGTCGTTATCAACTCGTTCGAGTAATGCCAACAGCCGTTGATCATTTTCAATCGCCAGTAACTCTTGTTCTGGTTCGATGACTTTTTCAGGTACCTTTTTTAGTACCACTTGAGGTTTTAAAGGGGTGACTGGCTGCTCGGGAGCAGGCGCTAGAGAAACAGGTCGTTTACTACCGTGACGAGGGTCCTGTTGTTGTAGCGATTTTCCATCTGCGGTTGTTTTTTTCTCCTGGCTGT
Source organism: Alteromonadaceae bacterium (assembly GCA_047614605.1). GTDB lineage: Bacteria > Pseudomonadota > Gammaproteobacteria > Enterobacterales > Alteromonadaceae > JABSOG01. Next base: position 389 of record JBLHHD010000090.1, on the reverse strand, counting down.
TACGACTACCAGGGGCAAATCCTTTAGGCTTTTTTTTACGATGGGTGCTCAGCTCGTCTCTAATGGTGTTCTTTACTCGGGGTTTTTGAGTCGGAGCAAGTGGGCCTGAGGTGCGGGTCTTTTTCTGTCGAGTCATGCTTTGGGCGTTACTAATTGATAAATAAGGCGGGTATTTTAAAGGTTTGCCACAGCCAATGATACAAAGAACTCAATATATAAGCAAAAATAGCCTTGTATTGGCGAGGTTATGGGTTTGAAAAGCAAAAAAAGGCGACAGGATAACCTGTCGCCTTGCAAATTAAGAGTGTCGATTGTTTTTATTCTTGGTGACATCTCTAGTATTCAAGTAAGGTTATTCTAACCCTTTAATCAACACCCCTGTTCGATTT
>JBLHHD010000089.1:0-8385 GCA_047614605.1 Alteromonadaceae bacterium | reverse complement strand
AGTGATTAACACTAAACCGACAATACCAAATACGGCCATGTTCATCGCTTCATTCACCAGTGAGTTACTAAATTCACCGGTGCTGGCACCCGATAACATGATCGCCAAAGCGCCAATGCCACCGGCAAATGATACGCCAAAGGCAAAGTTGTCCTGACTGGCAATTTCATCGGTGGCGTGGACATTTGATACTAGCCCCTTAACCAGACGAAGACTGACAAACAAAACAAAAATTATTACGAAATCAATGGCAAGGGCCTGGAGATTCCACAGGTTGATATGACTAAATGTATTCATGTTTAAGCTTCCCATCACTAAAATTAGCTGAATTTTTTACCACGATTATTATTTCCCGCCGCCACGACTACCCCGTGAGGTTCTTGAAGAACCACTGCGGACGCCGCCACTTCCACTACCGCTGGAGTAGCTGCTTTTGGCTGAGGATCTTTTGGAGTACGCGCTTTTTTTACTGGGTGTATGACTGGCGCGACTCAGTGAAGAAGAACCTACCCGGCGTTTTGAATAAGGACCGGTAAAACGTTTGCCTTTGCTGGCAAACGATTTTTTGGTTTTGTTATACAGGGTTTGCTGTTTGCTGCGCTGTTTAGGGCTCGAATAGCGGCTGCGACCATAGTCACTGTAGTAACTATAACCCCGGTTTCGCCCCCAATTTCCGTAAGAAGGGCGATTATAACCCATCACATTACTAAACATCGAATACATGCCGTACCAGGCCCAGAAGCTGGTGCCATTAGAGCCAGTTTGCCAATTACCGTAGTTGGGATTACCAACCATTTGGCTGCCCGGCTCTGCGGTGCTTTGATTGGCTGAAATTTCGCTTTCACGGCTGATGGCGTTAATTCTTGGCAGGGTATTATCGGATAAGTCGGCCAAAACGTTAATGGGATCAGATAAGGCATCGTTAAACAGGCTAAGTGAAGCGCCGTCGGTGATGGCTTGTAATTCGTCGAGTCGTTCGTTGGTGTCGACAAAGGCGGCAGGGTTGGTTTTTACTTCATTTAAACGGGTCACCAGATTACTGTAAATTGGACCGGTAAGGCCAGCGTCGGTGGCAATTTGTTTGGCCAGTAGGGCCATTTCGGGGCGTTGATTAGCCACTTGATCGGCGTATTGACTTAAAATGGCTGTATTACGAATTTTACCGCCGCTAATCGCTTTTTCGAGCTTGACTAAAGCACTGGTCGTGGCGTTAATTTGTTGGTCAACGGCTTTTTGTAGCTGCTCTTCTTTGGACGTACATGCTGATACCACCAGCAGTATGGCGATTAGCGAAAACCAGCGTTTTAGCTTAGGTCTTGTTAATAGCTTAGGCTGTGTAAATAGCTTAGGCTGTGTCAATAGCTTAGGCCATGTAGAAAGCTTAGCTCCCATGTGTTTTCCCCTGTTGTATGGTATCTCGTGGCATACGATGGCAAATTAACTGACTGAATTCAAGTTATATATTCGGCTGGTGAATGATTTTTGTAAAAGTCTGTTATAACCGTTCATTTGACGGTCAAAACCCGCCATTGGGCGGATTTTGCGTTAGTGTAACTGACTGAAAGTGCGGGCTTTGAGTGCGCAGTTAACTGATAAATTAAGGTTTAGCTAAAACCGTCTTTAAGACGGTCAAATAAAGTCTTGTTAGGCTCAGGGGAGAGCCCTAAGGGACTGAATTCGTCGATACTTTTGTAAAGGGTTTTTTGGTGTTTTTCGAATTCACCAGAAAAGGTGCTGAAATTGTAATTCTCAGACCACTGTTCAGCATTATCAACCACCTGCTTAACCGCATCCACAATGAAGTGTGCCTGAGCATCGGTAGAGGTTGGGTGCAGTGATATTCTTACCCAGCCCGGTTTTTGCGTGACATCACCCTGATTGATTTGATCTGTAATACGATGGGACATTGCCTCGTCAACCCCCAGTAGGATATGACCATAAGTACCAGCACAGCTGCAACCGCCACGGGTTTGAATGCCAAATTTGTCGTTAAGTAACCGAACAATCAAGTTGTAATGAATACCAATGACATATAAAGAAACAATACACAGACGTTCTTTTTGGTTGTCCTCAAGCAGATGGATACTCGGGTGCTGTTTTAATCCATCCATCATGATATTGGTCAGTTCTTTTTCACGCAGGGCCATTTTATCGACCCCCATCGATTCTTTGACTTTAATTGCCAATGCCACTTTAATGGTCTGTAAAAAGGCGGGAGTGCCGCCATCTTCACGGACTTCGATATTATCGAAAAAGCGATGCTCGCCCCAGGGGTTGGTCCAGGTGACCGTGCCACCGCCGAGTTGATCGGGTACTTTGTTGGTATAGAGTTTTTTGTCGAATACCATGACCCCTGAACTGCCCGGTCCGCCGAGGAATTTGTGTGGTGAGATAAATATCGCATCGAGCTTTTGTAAAGGGTTGGCCGGATGCATATTAATATCAACATAAGGGGCTGATGCCGCAAAATCAATAAAACATAAGCCTTCATGCTTGTGCATGATCTCAGCCATTTGGTAATAAGGGGTTTTGATCCCGGTAACGTTACTACAAGCGGTAAATGAACCTATTTTTACAGCACGAGAAGCGTAGCGAGTTAAAATTGCCTGCATGGCGTTAAGATCTGGTAAGCCCTTTTCGTCAGGCGGGATCATTTCGAGGGTAACGGCACATTCACTCCAGGTCGTCTGGTTTGAGTGGTGTTCCATGTGAGTGATTAATACCAGCGGCTTTTCATCTTCGCTGATCTCAAAGCGGTCTTGCCATTTCTCGGGGATTTTTACCCCCAAAAGTCGTTGAAACTTGTTGATTAATGCGGTCATTCCCGCGCCACCGCAAATGATCACATCATTATCATCAGCATTCACATGGTCTTTAATGCAATGCTGGGCATCGTGATAAGCCTTGGTCATGGTGCTGCCGGTGAGTGTTGTTTCGGTATGAGTGTTGGCTACGTAAGGGCCAAGTTCATTTAACAAATAGTCTTCAATAGGGTGATATAAACGTCCCGAAGCTGTCCAGTCGGCATAGATGACCGGTATAGACGTGTCGCCGTCAGGCAGTGTTAAGTCGTTACCTACGATACCATTTCGATAAGCAGAGAAATAAGCTTCTAAAGACATAAAATCACTTTTGGTTAATATGGAATAAGATATAACTTAAAATTATATCAGGTTTTTGATAATTGCATAGCGCTGAAACCGCTTAGTTTTAACAATGGGATAAAAAAGCTTGAATTGATATAACCGAGTAACCTAAAATTCTGAATCTCGCATTTTAAGGTTACTTGGTTATAATAATAGAAAAGGTTACTTGGTTATAATAATAGAATGCTAATAACAGGTATACCATTAGCAAGCAAGTGGTATAACAAAAATATGTCAATAAACGGGGTAAGACGGCCTCAATGAATATGGATTCAATCTTGGCTGACAATAAAATTGGCCTAAATAACAATAAGTGGTGTAATGACACAATACGTAAAATTTAAACACCGCTTGGCACTGAGACTTGCCCATCAAACGGTGCTTCTGGCGTTCTTTATTGGTTTATTGCTTAGTTCGATTCAGGTAATTGACGACTATCAGGATCAGGGCAGTCGTATTGATGAAACCATCGGACGTATCTTGCAGGCCAGCAGCCCCCCAGCCACTCGTGCCGTGAGCACGCTTGACTCCTCTTTGGCCGAAGAAGTGGTTAATGGTTTATTACAATACTCCTTTATTACCCACGCACAGATAAAAGATGAACTGGGTAATGTGCTGGCCTTATCCAATAAAATGTTGGCTCCTTCACCTACCCGTTGGATCACCGAAAAAATCAGCAGTGAAAGTAAACCTTATGACATTGATTTATCACCGGCAGATTATGTCAGTGGCGGTCCTGGCCACCTGATTATTGAAGTTAATATAGATCAGGCATTAAGGCCATTTTTTGATCGTTCGTTGATTGTTGTGGTTTCTGGGGTGGCAAGAAACATTCTTTTGGCTTCGCTATTAATGGTGTTGTTTTATTTGACACTTACCCGGCCACTTGAACGATTGTCACGGCAATACCGGGATGTAGGTAATAAGATTAAATTCAGTGGTGCCGAGCAGCTGCAATTAAGGGTATCGGCTAAACACCAAAACAATGAACTGGGCATGTTGTGTGATGCGGGTAACCAGTTTATTGATACTGTCCAACAATTGTTCAGTGAGAAAGATCAGTCGGCCAGAGCGTTAAAAACCAGTGAATTACGCTTGTTAAAACTCACTGATCGTATTCCGCAAATGATGGTTGCTCAAAATGAAGCGGGACAAATTTTATTTGCTAATCAGCAATTTGCCGACTTTTATGGTCAACCAATCAAAACCATCCGGGATTTTCAACCAAGGCACAGCGATGCTTTGGCAAAACAGCAAATTAGTGATCTCGATAGCTTGCGCTTGAAAAGTTTGCAAAGCCATCAGGTGTTGCATATCCATGAGTTGATATTAACCAACCACCATGGACACGCTTTTACCTTTTCAATTCAGGCGGCTCCTTTTGAGTATTTCACCGAACCGGCCACTTTACTGGTGGCCAATGATATTTCTGAACAAATCAAGGTTAAAGACCATATTGCGCGGTTAGCGAGTCATGACAGCTTGACTGCTTTGCCCAACCGTATGTTATTTAATGATCGTCTCGAATTGGCATTGGTAGCCTGTCGACGTAGTCATGAGTTTAATGCGGTATTGTTTCTCGATCTTGATCACTTTAAAAATATTAATGACTCTCAGGGCCATGTGGTCGGCGACGAAGTATTAAAAAAGGTCGCCAATATACTCACTCACACTATTCGTAGCACAGACACAGTGGCCCGTTTGGGTGGTGATGAATTTGTTATTCTATTACAAGGATTATCACAGGACGAAGATAAAGCACACGAGCATATCAATAAAGTATGCGACAAGATCATAGAACATATTTCGTTGCCCATCCATGTGCTCGAACGCACGTTACACATCGGTGTTAGCATTGGTATTGTGTTATTTCCCAAACACGAAGCCTGTCAGGATGATTTACTGCGCTATGCCGACACGGCAATGTATCAGGCCAAAGCACAGGGGCGAAATCAGGCGGTTTTTTATCATCAGGACATGAGCTTGGTAGTAGAGCAGCGTCATGTGCTTGAAACTGACCTGCATAAGGCTTTAGAAGAGCAGCAATTTGAAATGTACTACCAACCACAGGTGGACATTAAAGGGCAGATTTTTGGCTTTGAGGCCCTGATCCGCTGGCATCATCCTGAGCGGAGATTGGTGCCGCCAGATCAGTTTATTCCAATAATGGAGGCGGGAGGCTTGATTTTACCGGTCAGTGAGTGGATTGTTGAACATTGCTGTGAACAGATCGCCAGGTGGCAGGAGCAGGGCGTTTGGCAACCGCATTGGCACGTCGCTATAAATGTTAGTCCGATGCAGTTTTATCAGGATAACTTTATCAGCCTGCTAGAGGAAACAGTAAAGCGGACCGGCATCGACTTTCATCATATTTGCATTGAGATCACCGAAACCGTCGCTATCGGCAATATTGATTTTACTGCGTCAAGGTTACAACAGGTAAGAGCGCTGGGTTTTTCTGTCGCATTGGATGACTTTGGGACTGGTTATTCATCGCTAAGTTATCTTAAGGATTTACCCATTGACATTCTCAAAGTAGATCGCTGTTTTATTAGTCACTTAGAAGAAAGTCATAAAGATCGTGCGATTTTAAGTGCTATCACTGGTGTCGCAAACGCATTGTCATTAAAGGTGATCGCAGAGGGGGTTGAAACGGTGGGGCAAGTTAATATTTCGAACCAATGTACTGAGCTGTATTATCAGGGATATTATTTTTATCGTCCCATGCCAGCAGCCGATTTGCTAGAGGTTATGAAAACGGCTGCGGTACAGAGGCCTAAAGCAAAATCAAACAAAACGAATACGTTGTAATCGCCAGTTGGCAAAGGTGATTTTTTCCTGCATTAGTTGTTCGCCGTCAAGATGTTCGATAGATACCCCACCAGCTTTGATAATCAACAATTCGAATGACCTGTCAGATACCGTCGGGGTTGAGCATTTGTACTTCGCCGCCTTTTAATGTGCGTTGTTCAAAACTGATGATATAAGCATTGATTGTATTGGTGATCTCATTCTTAAAAATACCCAAAAAAACGGTTAACAACATGGCTAAAAGGTGCCAGGCCTGAATTTCAACGTCGGTCATTATTATTGCGCAGCAGTAAAAATAAGTTAGAATGGTTATGGTCCTCTATTGTCAACTGATGGCGGTAAAAACTTGCTTCAAAACCTCGGTCGCAGCCTTTTTTCCAGTAAACTCCAACCTTTGCACAACCTCGGGCCAAGGGCACTTGCGCAGCACCTTATCTATTAGCAAGGTTTGTTGACGTTGATCGAAAACATGGGTTTTGTTAGCTCTGATAGCCTGTAGAGCAAAATGCCATAAAGCTTCACTAGCGAACTCATATTCGCGTTTGTAATGGATAAAGGCGGTGATGTCTGACTGCTGAGCTAATGTAAAGCGCTGGGCTTCGGTAAACCCAGGTTGGCTGTCAGTTGTTTGTTGCTGTAATAAACGGATCACCAAGGACGTTGATAATAATGGGTAGAATTCAATTAACAGGCGGGGAAACTCATCGTCAAACTTGCGGCGCATCAATTGCAGTAACTGCTGACTTGAGTCATTTAAAGCACGTAAAACCACAGCAGAATACTCATTGCTGGTTGCCTCAACGGTTACGCCGAGGCGGACCACGGTCATGTGGCTTTGCTGCCAAAAGTGCAGCAGTGGTGAGGTTGCACCAAAACTTGAGCCGATAAAATCAATATTTCGGGTTTTTAAGCCCAGTGTTAGCTGTTGTAATAGTTGCGATCCTAAGCCTTTATTTTGCCAATCAGGATGAATGGCAATACGAGTCACACGGGCATAGCTAAAAGCTGGGGCGTCAATAAATCCACCATGACAACTTAACGTTTGAGGTAGCAGATGACCTTTGGGACGACGCTCGCCCGTGAAGATTTGCTGACAAAGGGATTCGGGAAACTTGCCTTCTATGGCGAGCAGGGCGGTGCCAACGACTGCCTGATCAATGGTCAGGATGTAAAGCTCAATGTTGGAGCCATCCAGCAGGTGCCTCAAATCATTAGGTGTGGTTTTGTAATGAGCCAACGTAAGCAACCCAATAACCTGTGACAGCACAGTGCCATTAAGCTGATTAAGCAGTTGATCTCTGTCAACTAAAGCGAACACTGGTTCACTTTGAGGATTATCCGCTGGGGTTATCTGAGCGGCCTGAGCATTAAGCATTAATGCCTGATTAATAAATTGCTCCAGTGGGTCGTGCGCTGACCAGCGTATAGGCTGTTGCATTTGATAACTTTGCCAGTCGGGCGTTAGTTGCTCTAAGGTGTGTTTGAAGCGAATTTCAAATCCCCGTCCGGTTCCTTCGTAACCGTGGATAGTGCTGGTAAACACAATACGTGAATACTGTTGTAATAGCCGGGTTAACATCGGGGCGGGAATGGCCGCAGCCTCATCGATCATTACCAGGTCGGCTTTATGTTGCCGCTTAATCAGCTCATCTGGTGGTATAAACTCGACGCTTCCCTCACTGGCAATCAGTTTTGTAGCCGATTGGCTGATCACCGTTAATTGCTCACTCGCCCGTGCAAAAACGGGGGCAACACTGGCAACCTGTGGAGCGCTGATGATGACTTTTTGCTTGCCTTGAAGCAGTAACTCTGCCACGGCCAGTCCTAATGCACTGGATTTTCCGCGCCCCCGATCAGCAATTAATACCAGCGGACGACGACGACGGCCCAAAGCCACTTTTTTGATTTTTTCGACCGCCACCTGTTGTTGTGCGGTTTTATAACGGGGATGGTTAAAGTGGGTAGTGTGTAGATGTTGGCTGATTGGTGGCAGGGTTAAACCACTTTGTTGTGACCAGCGTATGATATTTTTATCGGCTTTAATGGTATGGGTTAAATGCCGTACCCAACGGCTGGTTTGGCTGTCGGTTTGCTGGGGATAAACACTAAAGTGCTGATTTTGCGGATCAGGCAATAACGCCCAGCTATCTAGCTCAGGGCACAGCAAATAGCATAAACTGCCCGATGTTAAGGTGCCACTAAGGGCACCTAATCCATTTAAATCAATGCCGGAGAATCCGTTGATCACTAATACCTGACACTCTTGCCCCAACTTATGCCGTGTTTGACGGTTGTTGAGCACAGTGATACGGGCAAAGTCAGCGTTTGCCCTCTCACCTAGCCAAAAACCGACCTCATCACCCAGCAATAGGCAGAGTTGCTGCAAACACCAGTCCCACTGACCATCAATCACCATTAACCCTCTATG
>JBLHHD010000088.1:0-8397 GCA_047614605.1 Alteromonadaceae bacterium | reverse complement strand
CACAAGCTCTTCGATTAACTGGATGTTAGCGGTATTGTCTTCTACGTACAATAAGGCTTTGTCACTACAATCGACCATTGGCGTGGTTAAGCCAACGTCGGATTCAATGCCATCATGAGTTCCTGAGGCGGATTGGATCAGTGGTAAAGTGACCGTAAACGTTGAGCCTATGCCAAGTTGGCTGGTAAAGTTAATGTGCCCTTTCATTGCCTCAACCAGCGAAGCACTGACACTTAAACCAATACCGGTGCCTTCAATCGCGGCTTTTTGTGAATCAAAGCGCTGGAAAGGTTTAAACACATACTGATAATTCTCTTCACTGATACCTACGCCATTGTCAATAATATCGATTTGTAACTGGTTATGTTCAATACGAGTTGCTTTAACGGTTACGTTACCATGGGTACTGTTGTATTTGATGGCATTGGTGATGAGGTTAAGCAACACTTGCTTGAGGCGGGTAAAGTTGCACATTAACTGCCAATCAGACTCGATACTGGGGTCTATGATTAAAGTTACGCCCTTGCTTTTAGCTTGCTGCTCGACCAAGTCGAGACATTGTTGGAGAGCTTCACTGAGGTGGACTGTGGTCAATTCAATGTCAAACTGGCCCGATTCAATTTTCGATAAGTCAAGAATGTCATTGACCAATGCCAGCAAGTGATAACCGGCCTGCAAAATTTGTTCGATGTTTTGTTGCCCAGACAAGGAGAGTTGATTGTTATGCTTTTTCATCAACATCAACTGAGCAAATCCCAATATGGCGTTAAGCGGGGTCCTGAGTTCGTGATTCATCGCGGATAAAAATATCGATTTACTCTGATTGGCCTTCTCGGCTTCATCTTTGGCTGCCAGTACCTTGGCTTCGTTGGTTTTTCGCACCGAAATATCATGCATCACCCCGATAAAGCATTTTTGACCGCTTAGCTGGGCACTTGATACCGTTAGTTCCATTGGGAAAATATCACCATTTTTTCTTTGCCCCCATAATTCCCGGTTGGTATTGATGACTTTTTTCTCTACATGGGATGATCTTTTTAGGTACTTGCCGTGGGCCATTCGTTCATCACGACGCATTAGCACATCGACATTTTGACCAATGGCCTCACTGGCAGTAAAACCAAATAGTTCTTCGCACTTTGGATTGAAACTCAATATTAACCCTTTGGCATCAATGGTAATAATCCCTTCGGCGGTGTTGTTAAGTATGGCAGTAATTTGTTGTTTACCTTCGGTGGCGAGTTTCTCAGCCTGTTTTTGATAACCCAAACGGCGCTCTACCACATCTAAAAAGCGATTGCCGACAATGGCCAACTCGTCAAGTTCGTTTCTGTCGACTTTAGTTGTTATCGGTAATCTCTGGCTGGCATTGGTATCGGGATCAATCCACTTAAACGCCTTGAGTAAGGCAGCGATAGGCTGGCTGACTTGGCGGCGCATAAACCAGTAAAAGCTAATGGCCAAACCAAACAGCAACAAGGTGATCAATAGCATCAGGATTCTCGAATACTTGGCCTGAAGTGTGACCTTGGTCGAAATGCTATCCAGGTGCTCATGACGTTTATTCGCCAGGGTGTTTTCTAAAAAGGCCAAAGCACCGATAGCGTCAATATCATTAACCGCGATTTTTGTATCGATTTGGTCACGTTTAAACCCTTGCAAAGTCATCTGTTCGGCGACAATAGCCGCATCGAGGTAACGCTGCTGAAGCTGAGTTAATATCATTATCTGGCGTTTTTCTTGTTCGGTTAAAGTCAACTGGCTAAAACCGATGATGGCAATATTAAACGCTTGCAATGCCCGGTGCATTTGCAATAAATATGTTTTGTCATGGCGTAAAATGTAATTTTTTAAATTGTGGATCACCCCGTTGTAACCCAGTGATCGTTGCATCAGATTGATTAGCGCTGATTTGCGTTCGGTATTTTCACTGTAGCTATACCAGTTTTTTTCAAGCTCATTAAACCCCAGCTCCCAGCGGTGGACCATCGCAATGATCACCAGGTTGGCGATAATCAATGCACTGGTGAGTATTTTACTAACAGACTTAATTTTCATGGTTTTTAGATCCCAACTGACGTTTCTGTGGGCGTTTTTTTAGGCTCGTCTGATGTTGAATAATGGCTGCCAGCCGTCTTTGTGCCAGCGCAACCTGAGCGAATACATCGCTGGGGGTTTTGTTGACTACCTCAAGGGGCTTGAAAAGTGCCCCTATGGCAATATCTTTACTGGCCTGAGTAACGATAAGCGTAATGGTCTGATGCAGCAAAACGCTTGAAAAAAGGTAAATATCGGTGGGTTTGATCTCTTCGACACCATCGCTTAACTGAAGCAGTACTTCGTTAGAAAGGCGTTGGTAAAGCTGGGGCTTGGTGAGTACTGCAAGCATTGAACTGACTTCTTTGGCTTTTTTTAATACATCTGCGGGGACCTTGTCTGTCACTGGTTGGGGCTGCATTTGTTTGACTTTGATTAACCACTGAGTATTTGGTGATATTTGCTCACCATAGGTCAGCACTGCCTGGTTAACATTAATCCACAGGCTGTAAACATGGTTGGGGGTAAAACCTAACTCCAGTGCTGTTGCTGTTTTAATCAGTGTACTGGTGACAATGAATAACATCAAAAAACCAGCCATTATAATAGATTTAATCAGACTGGGCTGTGATTTCATTGGATCTCCTGAATATGAATTGAAAACACGATCTTATAGCATTATGTTGCTTTAGCTCAGTATAGTAGAGCGTTCAGGTAAAAGCGAATCGAAATTTTTAACGCTTCTATGGATTATTATTCTGATAGCGCTGAACAAGTAAAGTGATCACTAGTCGTGTTTTGAAGTATAATTTGGGGTTCGGTATTTTGCCTGTGAGATTGATGGGCATTTAAAAAAATAATGAAGGTTTTTGAATGATAAAAATACAGCTTAAGGTTGTTATTCTGGCGCTTGGTGGGGTTAGTGCGCTTAATTTAACGGCTTGTCACTCCCCGGCGTCAAACGCCTTTGTTGCGGGCAATGCCACTAAAATAACTCACTCCGCTGAATGTTCGCAACCAGTGACGCTGATTTCGCAGATTCAGGGTTATTCGCACAGCTCACCCATGGTCGGTCAAGCGGTTACTGTTCAGGCGCTGGTTAGTGCCTTTACTCCAGGGATGGGAGGTTATTACTTGCTAGAAGAAATGGCTGATATTGATAAGTCAGCGGACAGCTCTGAGGGGGTATTTGTTTTTGATAAAACCCATCAACCCGCCCCAGGTGACAAGGTTACCTTATCTGCTACGGTTGCTGAGCATAAAGGGCTGACCCAGCTGACAAACGTCACTGCACTGAGCGTTTGTTCACAAGGACATGCGCTTAAGGCTCATATTGTTAAGTTACCTTTTAGCCATAAAAACCAGTTAGAAGCCTATGAGGGGATGTTAGTTGAGTTTCCTCAAAAACTGACCTTATCAGACAATTATAATTTTACTCGTTTCGGCCAAATGATGTTTTCTAATGGGCGTTTATTTCAGCCCAGCAATGTTGCCATGCCCGGCGCTGCTGCCAATAAAATCGAAGCGGCCAATCAGTTAAATCAACTTATTGTTGATGACTTGTCCACCCAGAAAAACCCGCCGCTTACCTTTGATGTTAATCACCTGTACAGAACCGGTAATACGGTTAAAGGGATAAAAGGCGTGGTGCACTATGCATTTGGTCATTATTTGCTGGAACCCACCACCCCCCTAAACATGGTTGCTGAGAATAAGCGGCAGTCAAAACCCCCTATTAGTGAGCTTGGGCAGTTGCGGGTGGCCAGTTTTAATGTGCTCAATTACTTTAATGGTCAAGGCAGCGAAAAAACCTTTCCAACCCCCCGTGGTGCCCACACCAAAGCCGAATTTGTGCGCCAAAATGCCAAGATCATTGCTGCCATGAAAGTCATCAATGCCGATATATTTGGTTTAATGGAGATTGAAAATGACGGTTACGGACCCCATAGTGCCATTGCTGAGTTGACTCAAAACCTGACTAAGGCTAGTGGCGCAAACTATGCCTTTGTTAAACCCCAAAGCGATAAGCTCGGCACTGATGTGATTGCAGTAGGGATGATTTATAACGCCGATAAAATCGCTTTGGTGGGGGATGCGGCAACCTTGTCGGTGCCGCCTTTTAATGGCAAAAGCCGTCAGCCACTGGCACAAACCTTTAAACACCGAGATTCGGGGGATGACTTCACCCTGGTGGTTAATCACTTTAAATCGAAGCGCTGTCCTAAAGACAAAAATTCGCTCAATGCCGATCAGGGCGATTCTCAGGGTTGCTGGAACCTTAGCAGAACGATGGCGGCGAAAAAATTGCTTAAGTGGTTGGACAGCGCCCCGACTGGCAGTAACGACAAAGATGTATTGATCATCGGCGATCTTAACGCCAATGCCAAAGAGCAGCCAGTAACAACCCTAATTGCAGGGGGTTACCACAATATGATTGAAAAGTTTCAGGGTAAAGACGCTTACTCTTTTGTTTATCGGGGACTAGCAGGTTACCTTGATCACGCTTTGGCATCCACAACATTGGCAACAAAAGTAGTTGATGCGAGTGACTGGCATATTAATGCCGATGAAATGCGCAGCACCGATTACAATCTGGAGAATAAGTCATTACAGCAACAAAATGAGCTGTTTCGTCCTGATCCTTTTCGTTCCTCTGATCACGATCCGATGATAATAGAAATCTCACCCAGATAGGTCACCTTTCATTAACATTTGGCTGTTTCTTGCGTGGCAGCCGATTTTTCATTTTTCTGCAGTTTATAGGTTAATCCCCTTAAGTATAAAGGCTAGCTAGTTTTTATACAGTTGTACTGGAACATCCCCAAGACATTCAAAATCATGAGGCGGTATCATAAAATAGAAATGTTTAATAATTAAATTTCAATAAATTCAATCATTTAAATATTCAGTTATAAAATCCATCTGTTTTTTTTAACATTTATGTCACATTGTTAATTAATTCTGTTAGAATGCGTTTCTTAGTGTTAGTTTGTTTTGTTATTAGGAAAGCTTTGTTGAACCGATATGTGTGTAAATAAATTTATAAATAGCATCAAAATATTGATGACTAACCTGACATGGTTAGTGACATTATCCGTGGGCGGTGTACAAGCTGCACTGGATCAAGTGTTTATTTCGGAATATGTTGAAGGCAGTAGTTTCAATAAAGCCATTGAGCTGTATAACGGCAAAGGTCATACGATTGACTTGTCAGAGTACACCCTTGACTTTCATTTAAATGGCTCGGATGTCGCCAGCCTTTCTTACCCTTTATCGGGTCTATTGACCGCCAATACCACCTATGTGATCGCCAACAGCCGGGCGTCGTCAGAAATTCAGATTGTGACTGATTTTACCAGTGACGGGATCTGGTTTGATGGTAATGATGTACTGGTACTTAGGCATAACGGCAATGTGATTGATAGTATCGGCCAAGTCGGGATCAATTATGGTGATGCGTGGGGTAGTGGGTTACTTAGTTCAAGAGACCAGACCATGCGACGACTTTCATCAAAAGCGATCGCCGATATCAACATTTATGACAACGTTGACTTTACCCGTCAGTGGCACGGGTTTGATGAAAACAATTTTGACGGACTGGGCACATACGTGGCCAGCGGCAAAGCCTTTTATACAGTTGAGCCATTAGTAAAAGCAACCAGTAAAACCAGCAGTAAACCGTCACTAAAACAAAATGTGAGTAAACAGGTAAGCAAAAGCAGTGCTAAAAATCTCAGTAAACATCGCCGTAAAATCAGCAGCAAAAAACTCGAACTACCCGCTGCATTTTCACCGACGTTTGACTTTATTGCCAATGATTAGATTGGCTTTTTGCTGGCGATAATAATAAATACTAGCGATAAAGACGATTATAATGAAGGGCACACTGGCATAAACCAACGTGTGCCAGCTGCTTTTAAACAGTAACCAGCCTGCCAACAGTGATGATAACCCCTGAACAAAAAAGATAGTGAAGTCATTGATTGCCTGTACTTTATGCCGTTCATTGTTGTGATACGTCTGAGGTAATAAAGAAGTCCCCGAGAAAAACAGCAAATTCCAGCCTAACCCCAGTAATACCAAAGTCCACCAATAATGCATAACGGCCTGACCACTAAGTGCGACGACACACACCAAAAAAAGTGCCATGGTGCCAATCAATAATAAATTTTGCAGACCAAGCCGTTTAGCCAACCACGGGGTAAACAACGAGGGTAAATACATCGCTGTAATATGGCTTTGAATGACCCACTTGGTATCAACCAGCGAGTGACCAACATTATTATGCATACTCAGGGGCGTAGCGGTCATGAGCAAACTCATCAAACCATAACCACAGACGCTGACAGTAATGGCAACGATAAACAACGGTTGTTTTGTAATTGTCACCAGTGATCGGGTTTGCCCGTCTTGGGGGTTATCGCTCATTGGCGGATCGTCAAAAAATAACATAATAACCATCGCCATCAGCACCATTAATGCGAGAACGCCAAATGACCCAGCATAGCCATAGGGCGAATCGAGCCATTCACGCGCCATTACCGCGACCTCTGGGCCAAGAAAAGCAGCAAATAAACCGGCAAACATTAAAGCCGCCAGTGCTTTAGAGGTATCGTTACCGACGCCAGCACTTTCGATGGCCGCAAAACGTAGTTGCTGGACAAAGGCCAGACTGATACCGATAGACAAACTGGCAATAATAAATAACCAAAACCAGCCATTGGCCGCAGCAAACATCGCCAACACTGAGCCGATAAAAGCAAAACTAAAGCCGCTAAGGGTGGCTTTTTTACGCCCCACTTTTTTTGCCAGCATAGCGGCGGGGATGGTAGCAGCGGCAACGCCGAGGATCATTGTGGTTAAAGGCAAGGTAGCAAGGCTGGGATCGGGTGCCATTTTACTGGCAAGGATACCGCCGATAAACACCAGTACTGGTGAGGCTGACATGGCCAGAGGCTGGGCTAAAAACAGCAACCAGATATTACGGGGTAGCTTTAACACCTGAGCCTGAACAACAGCCACTAAAATAAAGACAACAATGGTGACGAGTAAAGTGATTGGCAAAATATCAATGTCCTTATCAGCAGTAAAATAGGCAAATCTGGTGAACAGACCCAATTAATAGCTCTTTGCGCCGACGAGTCATCTTTTTGATGGCGATTTCTCGTCGGGTAGCTGTTGAGCGGCTGGTGAGCATTTCGCGGTAGATCATTTCAACTGGTTGGCGAGCCCGGGTGTATTTGGCGCCAATTTTGTTTTTACTGTTATGCTCCTGCTCACGCCGCACAACATCGGTGGTAATGCCGGTATAAAGGCTGTCATCGGCACAACGCAGAATATAAACATACCAGGGTGAAGAATGGCGGATTTTGGCCGGTTTAACTGTCATTAGCGTCTAACAATGGTTGCCTGACCCATCATCTGGCCATTTAATGACAAGCTTAACTGGTCATTATCTTCAAGCGGTCCAACCCCTTCTGGTGTGCCCGTTAGCAACAGGTCACCAGCCATTAAAGGAATGGTTTGGCTGATAAACACCAGTTGTTCAACAATGCTAAAGATCATATCGGCACTGTTACCTTGCTGGCGAATATCACCGTTAATACTCAGGCTAAAGTTGATATCTTGCAGCGCCATTTGCGAATCAAAAGGCATCAGCTCAGATAGCGGGCAAGCATTGGCAAAGCTTTTAGCCAGATCCCACGGGTAGCTTTTTTGTTTGAGTTCAGTTTGTTTTTCGCGCAGGGTTAAATCTAGTGCCAACCCATAATGGCTGATCGCAGCCAAAGCCTGTGCTTGTGTGGCTTGAAAAAGGTCATTACCCAAGCGGATAGCGATTTCGGTTTCGTGATCGCAACGTTTTAACGCCAAAGGCAGGGTAATTTCACCCGCTAAAGGGCAGAGGCTAGCACGGGTTTTGGTAAAGATCACCGGTTCACTAGGCACCGGGTTATTTAATTCTTTGGCATGGGCGACATAATTACGGCCAATACAATAAATGGTACCGACGGTCTCAGGGGTAAGGTTCATAACGGACATAATATTCCTTAGCATGTGGTGGGAGAACTGGCTTGAGTATAATGCGAGGTGATTTTACTATTAAATGGCTAAGACCACCATAAGCAAAATGCGGGTTTAGATTAGTGCGCATGACTTGGCAAACGCACTATCCCGGACTATCCCGAACTATCCTGCAAAAACGTTAACACCAACTAATCTGTGCCTTTTGCTGCTCACTTAGTGGGGGGGGTAAGTAACGAGGCATAAATCATTATACATTGTCGCTTGTTTTTCAACCATTCGTCATATTCCCATGAGTTTACGCAAAGTTAACGACTAACTCAGTGCCAATCTTCGATA
>JBLHHD010000087.1:0-8436 GCA_047614605.1 Alteromonadaceae bacterium | reverse complement strand
CATACAAAATTAACAACGCAGTCAGTGGCCATTTTAACAAGCAAAATAGCTTAGTGAGTTAATGTAATTGGTATAACCTTCAATTAAGGTAGATGGAAGCACGCGGGTTGGCTTGGCGTTTTTTTATGGGTCCCCGCCTTCGCGGGAATGACGGGGAGGTGCGATGCTTGTTAAGCGAGTTGTGTTAATGATGCTTTGTTTGAGAGGTGGCGTTGTTGTAGGGTGCCGCATTGCGCACCAAAACTCACTAAAAACCCTACCCCTTTTGAACCTTAGCACTAACAAAACCAAACCCCAGTCCAGCCAGTAAACCGGATAAATGGGCGGTATTGGCGATATTCATCCATAATATGTCAGTATAACCAAGTATCAGCCAGATCACCGCAAAACCAAATAAACGATCATTTAAGCCAATCCCCCCTGCCGGACGTAATTTCCCCTGCACCCAGCAAAAACCAATTAATGCATAAACAACGCCCGATAAACCACCAAATTGATTACTGCCAGATACCACAAACTGGGCATAATTGGACACTACGCCCGTGAGCAGCATAAAGGCGAGTAAAAATAAACGGCCAAAATGACGCTCCAACAACCCACCAAGCATCCACCACCACAATACGTTAAAAGCGATATGCATCAATGAAAAGTGCATCAAAGCAGGGGTAAACCAGCGCCAAACCTCCGCACTGCTAACGCTCAATGAATCAGGGAATTGTAAAAAATAATAAACCGGTTCAGCATAACCCAAATTAAACGAGGCAAATACCAACAGGCAAAGAGTCACCACACTATGCGTTACCCAACCCCCCTTGGCGAACCAGCTTTTAACTAAACTGTGCTCGCTAGGTTGGTAATTAAACCCGCTATTGGCTTCATTTCGTTGCCACGAAGCATCAAGGTACTTTTTGTCATTGGGGTTTTCGACAAAGGCTTTTAGCTCGCGAGTTGCCGATTCAAAATCAGCTTCCTCGACCCACAGCTCAACTTGCTGAGAAACGATCACTTTGAGTTCAACCTTGATTGAACCAAGCGTTAAATAATCAACTAACGCCTGGGCCATTCGAGGGTTATTAAAGGTAGTCAGTAAACGCCCCATCAATCTAGGTAGAGGTCGTGGTTGGTTGCTCTTTAGCCCATTGCTCGAAACCACCATCCAGGGAGTACACTTCTTCATAACCTTGATTAGCCATGTATTGTGCTGCTCCTTGACTACTGTGACCGTGATAACACATCACAATTAGGGGTTTTGCAAAGTCGACTTGTTCGAGCAGCTGCCCCATACTCTGGTCGGTTAAATGAAATGAATCGGCAATGTGCCCGGCGTTGTAAGAATTAACATCGCGGATATCACAAACCGTGGCCTCACCATTGGTCATCTTCTCTGCCGCATCGGCAACACTAATATGGTTAAAATCTGGCATAACAAACTCTTTAAATAATTAAAAAAACAATTAAACCCAGTCGAGGATCACTTTGCCCGACTGACCGGATAACATCTGATCAAAACCTTGCTGAAAATCATCAATAGCAAAATGATGGGTGATAATGGGGGTTAAATCAAGACCCGATTGGATCAGGCTCGCCATTTTATACCAGGTTTCAAACATCTCACGACCATAAATGCCTTTAATGGTTAATCCTTTAAAAATCACTTGATTCCAGTTAATCCCCATATCTGAGGGGGGAATGCCCAACATTGCAATTTTGCCACCATTGTTCATTTTGTCGAGCATATCCGAAAAGGCCACTGGTACCCCGGACATTTCCAGACCGACATCAAACCCTTCGGTCATACCCAACTCAGCCATGGTGTCTTGCAAATCACTGGTAGCGACATTTACCGCTCGGGTTGCGCCCATTTTTCTGGCCAGATCCAAACGATATTCATTGATGTCAGTGATCACCACATGACGAGCACCTACATGGCGAGCTACGGCAGCAGCCATAATACCTATCGGTCCTGCACCGGTGATCAACACGTCCTCACCCACCAAATCAAACGATAATGCGGTATGAACAGCATTACCAAACGGGTCAAAAATAGCCGCCAGATCATCGGATATGTCATCTGGGATTTTAAAGGCATTATAAGCAGGGATCACCAAAAACTCGGCAAACGCCCCCTCTCGATTAACCCCGACACCGGTGGTATTACGGCATAAATGCACTCTGCCACCGCGACAGTTACGGCAATGCCCACAAGTAATATGGCCTTCACCTGACACCCGGTCACCCAAGGTAAAACCACGCACTTCCTGACCAATTTCGACCACTTCACCGACATACTCATGGCCGACAACCATAGGAACGGGAATGGTGTCGCGAGCCCAGTTATCCCAGTTATAAATATGGATGTCAGTACCACAAATTGCAGTTTTTTTGATGTTGATTTTAACATCATTATGACCGATTTTTGGCTCGGGTGAATCGATCATCCAAATGCCGGTTTGTGCCTTTAGTTTTGCTAATGATTTCATATTAACACCCTGTGATAAGGCCAAATAAATCCCTGAGGGGCTCATCTGGCAGTAGTAAAGTTGAGGTCACTTAATGATGTTCATTTGACGGCCAATGCGTATAAATGCTGCAACGGCATGTTCGAGTTGCTCGCGGGTATGAGCGGCTGATATTTGGGTGCGAATTCTTGCCTGACCTTTAGGCACTACCGGGAATGAGAAGCCAATCACGTAGATACCTTCACTCAACAAACGGTTAGCCATTTCAGAGGCGACCTTCGCATCACCAAGCATCACCGGAATGATCGCATGGTCTTTACCACCACAGGTAAAACCGGCAGCTTGCATATTTTCGCGAAAATAGCTGACATTTGCCCACAACTGGTCACGAAGTGTCTGACCATCGTCGAGCATTTCGAGCACTTTAATCGATGCACTGGCAATTGAAGGTGACAAAGAGTTAGAGAACAAATAAGGACGAGAGCGTTGACGTAACCACTCAACCACTTCTTTACTAGCAGCGGTATAACCACCTGATGCACCACCGAGGGCTTTACCAAGAGTACCGGTGATAATATCAACCCGACCCATCACTTCGCAGTACTCATGACTACCACGACCGTTCTGTCCAACAAAACCAACCGCATGAGAATCATCAACCATAACCAGCGCATTGTATTTGTCAGCCAGGTCACAAACGGCTTTAAGGTTGGCGATAATGCCATCCATTGAAAACACCCCATCAGTGGCAATCAATTTAAAGCGGGCACCAGCAGCGTTAGCTTCTTGTAAACGGGCTTCAAGTTCGGCCATATCGTTATTGGCATAACGAAAGCGTTTGGCTTTACATAAACGCACACCGTCAATGATACTGGCGTGATTTAGCGCATCACTGATGATCGCATCATCAGCACTTAACAGGGTTTCGAACAAACCAGCGTTGGCATCAAAACATGAAGAATATAAGATGGTATCTTCCATCCCTAAAAAGCCACTAATTTTGCTTTCGAGTTGTTTGTGTACATCTTGGGTGCCACAGATAAAACGCACTGAGGCAACGCCAAAACCATATTGATCAAGCCCTTGTTGGGCCGCTTTGATTAGACTTGGGTTATTGGCTAACCCCAGATAGTTGTTGGCACAAAAGTTAATAACGTGCTCACCGGTACTCACTTTTATTTGAGGCTGTTGTTGTGAGGTGATCACACGCTCTGCTTTATATAAGCCTTCGTTTTTGACTTGTTCGATTTGCTCGTTTATATGGCTGAAAAATGCTGCTGCTTTCATGATATTCTCCGGCTGGTTTGTCTGCGAGATGCGCTATGCACTAGTGGGAAGTATTATTCCCACCAAATAATTGCGTCATTGTAACCCCAAGTGAAGATGAAATACAGGTATCGTATAGCCAAGTGGCCTTGAAGTACGAGATTCAGATTTTGAGGTATAGGTAAGTTTTATTCTGCCAACGTTGAATAATGTTGTTGTAAATCCTTAATCCCTTCTTTGTCTGCTTCGTTCATATATGGTTTGAACATCAACAATACGGTTAAGACTCCACGGTAAACCATCGGCTTTTCAATTTTGCTGTTCGGTTGCAAGGTTTTAAGGTAGCTGATCCAAAAGGTCACGGTCAGCTTAAGGGCATGAACAAAATCGGTAATATCGGCAAGGTCAATGTTTAACGCGCCTTTATCTCTAAGCACAGTCACCGACTTTACCATTCGTTCAACCAGCCGCGTTTGCACCCCAAGGTAAGAATTTTGCAGCTCGGGATCACGAGCTAAAATATCCGGTAAATTACTATAAAAGAAATTAAATCGCCACATCAGGTCAAACATGCTATCCAGCGATTGGCGCAACAGACTGATGGTATCCTGAACCGCATCGATTGGTACAAAGCTGTTTTCAAGTTGCTGTTTGTATTCGTCAAAAATATTATGAATAATGTCGTTTTTATTACGAAAATGATAATACAAGTTACCGGGACTTATCCCCAGGTGCGCGGCAATATGATTGGTGGTGATCTGCCGCTCACCATGCTCATTAAATAGTTCGATACTAGTCTGAATGATTTTATCTCGTGTTCTCATCGTTATTCCGTAATGCAACAGCTGATGCTTTAATAACCTTAAGGGCCCTAAGGTGACACATTTGTTTGGACCACACAAGGTATAGATACGCTCAGTTCCCGTTTTTGATAAAAACAAATTTATCATTATTAGCTTAGGTTTTAACGGCTATATCGCAGAAATTTGCCACAAGAGTAGTATTGTCTGATTTGGCTAGGTAAAATAGCGAAAATTTCTTTTTCAGTGATCTCAATGAAAACCAAGGCAATCTACCCAGGTACTTTTGATCCCCTCACCAATGGCCATATCGATTTGGTTAAACGTGCCGCTAAAATGTTTGAAATCGTGGTGGTGGCCATTGCAGCTAACCCAACCAAAGCGCCACTATTTTCTCTTGAAGATCGAGTAGCCCTAGCAGAAGAGGCCCTTTACGGCATTGAAAATGTGACCGTTGTCGGCTTTTCCGGGTTACTGGCTAATTTGGCAAAAAACCAAAATGCCCGATTCTTGCTCAGAGGTCTTCGCGCCGTTTCTGATTTTGAATATGAATTTCAGCTGGCCAACATGAACCGCCGTCTCAACCCGGATCTGGAAAGTGTGTTTTTAACCCCCAGCGAAGATAATTCGTTTATCTCATCCACGCTGGTTAAAGAAGTATCCAGACACGGCGGCGACGTATCCCAATTCGTACCACCACTAATTGTTGGCGCACTCAAAGAAAAACATCATCCATGAGACATTTTAATTTACCCATATCAGCTATTGCTGCCGGTATCGTGTTGGCCTATGCCGCCCAATCAATGGCAGCTCCCTGGGTTGATACGCAAGACCCTTACCTTAAAGCCAGTATTACCGCATTATCTAACGGTGGGGTGCTCAAAGCCCCGGTAAATACTTACCCGTTAATGTGGAAAAGTATTAGCGGCGACCTCAATGCGGCCAATGCCAGTTTGGTGCCCGAATATTTAAAATATGCGATAAAACACGTTAAACATGCACTAAAACATAGCCAAAAAGCTCGCAGCAGCGGACTAAAGATAAAAGTCGCCTCTAAAAATAATGATTTCCAATCTTTTGGTGAGCAGTATTATGCCAAAAGTGAATTAAACCTGTTTAACGAATATATCGGTGATAGCTGGGCAGTTAAAACCAGTTTTCATATTGTTGGTAATGCCAACAATAACAAAAACATCGGTTATCAGGGCAGTTACGCCGCCTATATGCTCGGTAACTGGGTAGCCAGTGTCGATCAGGTCTCTCAGTGGTGGGGGCCAGGTAACGACAGTGTGCTGGCACTAAGTAATAATGCCATCGCCTTTCCGGCAGTAAGATTAACCCGCCATATGGCTGAACCTATCGACTTACCCGCCCTTAATTTACTCGGCCCTTTGAGTTTTACTACCTATTTTGGTCAGCAAGAACACAGCAACAGTCTTCAGAGTATCCGTTTATGGGGTGCCCGGGTAAACTTCAAACCCATGCCAAGTCTCGAAATCGGCCTGACCCGGGTTGCTCAATGGAGTGGTGAGGGTCGCCCTGGTGGTTTCTCAACCTTTATTAAGTTACTGGCAGGTAAGGACAATGCCGGAGAATCCAGCGGCTCTGATGTGACTTTGGCTGAGGAGCCTGGCAATCAACTCGGTGGCATTGATTTTCGCTTTAATACCTCATTATTTAACCAGCCACTGGCCTTTTATGGCGAGGTCATTGGTGAAGATGAATCCCATGGCTTACCGTCGCGGTCAATGCGTCAGTGGGGTTTTGAAACGTCATTTGGCGGACGCGATGAGATATACCATGCCTATGCCGAATATACTGATACTTATGTAGAAGATTGTACACAAGGTAGCGGTGTCGGTAACTGTGCTTACGAACATCATATTTATCAGGATGGTTATCGTCGTTATGGTCGCTCAATGGGTAGCACTTATGACAGTGATGCCAGAGTCTTTACTCTGGGTCTGAGCCATACTCAGGCAGGGGGTCACAGCTGGTATTCAAAGCTTAAATATATGCAGCTTAATGCGGATAACAGTAACCTAAAGTGGACACTAGGCCAACTAGTGATTAACCCGGTCAGTCAGTATGCGCAGGATCGCTTTCAAATCGAAGGGGGTTACACCTTCCCGGTTCAAGGGGGATTGCTAAACGTTGAGGCTTCTTTATATCACAGCGAAATCGATCAAACCGGAGAGACTGATACCGATGGTATCCTCCAGGCCAGCTGGGAATATCGGTTTTAAACAGCCCGAAGCACCATTTGCGGCGTAAACACTAGCTGGCTGTCCGAGAACGACGTAGGAGTTTGTCCGATAATAGGGCTAGCTCTGAGGGAAAGTTGGTTTGAGATCGTTTTCGCGGTTTTTTCAGGCGAATAGTTTTACTATTTAATTGGAAAAAGCGCATAAAATAGCAAAATCCAGATTTTACTCAGTCGAGTCTCATTCTCGGACAGGCGCTCTAGAGCACCGAATGGTTAGAGGGTGAGTAGCCAGTGAGAGCTGAAATGTTCTCAAAGAAGTTAAATTCACTCCGTTTTAGTCATTCTAAAGCAAGTCAATTTAACCGATATGTCGGACCACTTCTTTGAGGATATTTCAGACTCATCCGTTAGGAAAAGTCTGACAATAGTGCGAAGTCGCTGCAAGATCTCAATCACAGCCATTAGATCACTCAAATTGAATCGTTTATAAACACTATTTTTCTATGACCGCAAAGTTCCGTTGGATTTTTATAACGCCTTGATTATTCGATAATTCACATTTCAAAAAATCCCAATTGTATCAGCTGAATTATCTATTATATATCCATACCGCATTACTTTTAATATCGTTTTAGGTAAAAACGAGTATTTGGAGATAAAATTTATCTACATATGATATAATTAGGATTGTAAAATCCCAATTGTATCGTGGTATTGCCAATGCTAGATAAAACAGAATCCTTAAGTATTTTGCGTGGTTTTTTTAAGAAAAATTATTTGGCGACAATGCCTGTCCTCTTTTCCTTGTTGCAAACAACCTCTCGCATGAGCGTATTCCGTCGTCTCCAGGAATTGGAATATCTCTCTAGTTACACACATGCTGGTCGCTATTATACCTTGCCCGCAATAACCCATTTTGATGATCAGGGCTTGTGGCACTATGACAACGTTGGTTTTTCAAAAACGGGGAGTTTGAAAAATACGGTTAAATATCAAATTGAACACGCCCAAGCGGGTAAGCTGCATGATGAATTAGAAGGACCGTTAAGGGTTCGCGTACATAACACATTACTGGATCTGGTTCGTTCAAAGCAAATTGCTCGTGAGTCTTTTCAAGGGACATTCTTGTACTTAAGCAGTGATCCTGTTACTGCCAAAGCTCAAATCGAGCAGAGAGAACGCTTATCTGTATCAGGGGTTATAGACGTACTACCGGACTGGCTCCTGATTGAACTTTTGGCTGAGATCATACGTAGCCATCATCTAACGGTCGATGCTCAAAAGGTTGCAATGGCGTCAGGTGTAAAACAAATCGCCATTACCGCAGAGCAGGTGATGCAAGCACTTCACCAATTAGGGGTAAAAAAAACACCGGATTTGCGGTCGTAAACAAGCGGCAACAAACGCGGTGTCGGTTACAGAGCAAGTTATCCGTCAAATCGTTATTTCCCAAGAAAGCCAAGCTTTATTTTGGCGCGCAAAACTCGGTTTGCGCCTGTGGTGGAAAATTAAAGGTCCATAAAACAGTGACTCGAAACCTTGCCAGTCTATCAATCGGTGATTTTTTCGCGCATGTGACCGTTTTAATCTATGTGCGCAAACAACGGTTGGTCTAACCATATCTCACTGATTTAAAACATATTTTTCATAAAAGTTATGCGTAATAATCTCACTTTTACCTCTACTTAAACCCCCTTCGTCATAT
>JBLHHD010000086.1:0-8560 GCA_047614605.1 Alteromonadaceae bacterium | reverse complement strand
TGCACTTCGTTCTTAGATATTTTCGATACCCCATCATTGACTGGTACTCTATACAGTGTAGCACTATTTACTAATATTATATACAGCATTGTCGGAAGCTGTGCTTAGTGGGTAATCAGGAAAGGTTTTGTGGTAGTGCCAACGATTTTTAGACATTGCCAAGGACGAGTCTAAAATGTCCGTAAACGGCGTTAAGTCCTTTTGCTTTAGAATGACTAAAGCCAAAAGAATTTGCCTTGTTTACGAAAATTTTAGTTCTCGCTGGTGAGCGATTTCTAACCATATGGCGCTCTAGCCTTGATATAAAAAGTGGTAGCCATTATCCCAATTGGCATGGCTCAAGTATCGTCAGTGAATATGACCGCCGTGGTGGGTTCTTATTTAAATAAAGGCGATGAGTTTGGATACTTCCTGTTTGGTGGCTCAGATATCATTGTATTTTTTGAGGCGGGTTGTGATGTAACACTTAACGCCGCCCCCGGCGTTCATTACAATACCGGTATGTAAACTTGTTAAGTTAGGGACTGTGATCATTAAGACTTTTTCGGGCGGGGTTATCCATATTTATCGCAGCAGACCCGCCTGAAACACTATTTTAAGTTGCTGACTTTGTCTGCGGCTCATTTCAACCTGAGCACCACTTTGCATCCGAGCCACGAAAGTGCCCGTTTTAATTCCGGGTTCGAGATGTATTATCTGATCGATGCGAATGATCTCAGCCCGGTTCGCCTTAAAAAATTGGTTAGGGTCCAGGCGTCTAGCCAAACTACTCAGGGCAGTATTTAAAAAACTTTTACCGTAAGGCGTATACAAGGCGATCATATTGCCTACAGACTCCATCCTTTGGACCTCGCTCAGTCGAACAATACGCTGAATGTCACCAAATTTAAGTAGTAAACCATGTTGCTCTGCCAAATAATCAACACTTACCTCAGCCAGTTTGCCAATAGCCTGCAGTAACCTTTGAGGCTCTATCGGTTTAAGCAAATAATCAATCGCATTAAGGTTAAAAGCATCCAGAGCCTTGTCGGCATGGGCAGTACAAAAAATAAATTGCACCGCCGAGTCAATCTGAGCAGCCAATTCAAGTCCACTAAGGCCCGGCATATTGATATCGAGAAATACCAGGTCAATACTCTGCTCTGTCAATATCTCCAACGCCTCAATGGCGTTAGTGGCCTCTGCAACGATTTCGACCGTTTCATGAACCTTAAGTAGCCGTTTTAGTTCAACCCGCGCCAGCCGTTCATCATCAACCAATAAGGTTTTAAACATAATTTAACTCTATCGTTACCCTGTATTTTTCTGCCAAAGCCTGACATCTCAAAGCACCTTGTTCACCGTACAATAATGCCAAGCGTTTTTCCAGATTAGGCAATCCGGTACCAGTGCCCAGCGCATTATCCTGATCGCAAGTGGTGTTTTCTACCAATAACTGCCAGCGTTGCCCACTAACGGCAGTGGCAGTGATCTGTATCATCCCTGGCTCAATACATTGTGCAATACCATGCTTGACTGCATTCTCAATCAAAGTTAATACACTAAAAGTCGGCAGCGTTTGCGACCACAACGTTTCATCGATATCAACCTGTAATTGCAGCCGCTCTTCGAGCCGGACTTTTTCAATCTCAAGATAACGTTTAGCCACGGTCCATTCTTCCCGTAATGAATTGGTGGCTTTAATATCCGCTTGCAACTGTGTTCTGAACAATTCCGATAACTGGGTAACCATATCTGACGCTTTATCCGGGTCTTCGTGGATCAACGCCCTGATACTATTAAACGCATTAAATAAAAAATGTGGATTGAGTTGATTAACCAACAACTCAACTTTACTGTGTTTAACCTCATCACTTAACCGCTGTTTATCCTGATAAAACTGACCAACCACATACGCGACACACCAAAAAACAAAGAACAAAAAATACCCGGATGTCGCCAGCCCCCAAAACAATATATGAGTTTGTATTGTGCCAATAGTACTTAATTGATGAGCCTCAAGCAGCTCTTGAAAATGGGTATAAAACACAGAATGCCAAAGCGACTCCCCTAAAGTGACTGCATTTTGCACCAACCCCAGCAGTAATACATAACCAAACGTCACGAAAATCATCACTACGCTGATATCACGCCGCAACAAATAAAAGTGTATAAATGGTCTTAACAAAAAGTGACAGATAAAGATAAAGTTCAGTGCATCAGATAGTGCTAAATACAACCTGTCGATATTATTGCTTACCTGCCCTGACTGAATAGCAATTGCAGGACTTAAAGGTGACAGGTGAATGCTAATAACGACAATCAGAGCGATCAATTGAGCTAATCGGTATTGTCTGGATAAATCACAGGTAAAATACCAATAGTGTTTTGAATAATCAATTAAAGACATTAACAAAGCGGTTCGCTATCGTGGGTAAACTATTCATATCTTAACGCCTCAATCGTCTCCAACCTAGCTTTTAGCAGATCCACGGACGCTATACAGCCTAATACAAAAATAACGACATGAAACCAAATACCACAATATAAGGTACCGCTGCTACCCCTACCGCTTTTGTCATCGAAAACTGACACCAGCAATGCAGCCCAACTGTCGCCAGAATAATTTGCCAGATATAAAACAGATCAATCGAGTTAGCCCAGCGATGTAATGAGGATGTTTGTTCAAACAAACCGAATACCTGGTTTAAGGAAGAATAGCTCATCAACTCCTGACGTATATCCCCCTCATTGCTCAGTATAAACAACATCAAAAGACCAATAACTTTAAACACAATGGGCAGCTGGGTCCAAATGGCAAACGCGAACCAGTGATTAAACTCAACTTTAACGTTGCCATTGCCATTGCCCACCAGCATGTAATAACCAGCCAAACACAACGAAATAACCAATGTCGCCAGCGTTGCTAATATACCAGCCGTCACCCCTGCGTACTGAGCAAAGCTTTTAAAGACACTAATGAGCGCTTCTTTGTCTTGACCTGTCAACTCACCCGCAACAGCCAGCTGTTGTTGTACTACCCATTCGGGGTCAATCCTCCCATAAAAAATCATATAACTGACAAAGTGCATCGCCATAATCAAAATAAAGGCCATCCAGGTTAAGTTTGGTGTCTGCTGTAGTTTGTTAAATACCGCAGAGGGTGCCACGTATATATCAACCAGCGCTTGCCAAGGTTTTTCGGTTATGACGGTATTGGCTAAATTCACGCTTTAACTACCTAATTTCAACACTTTGAGTCTCAATTTTAACCTGCATCTTAATGTTCAACTGAATTTTTATCACTTTTTTTGGGGGTACGAATTTTGCCAGTAAACGCCCAAATAAGCAGCCCAACCCACACCGCCCAAGACAATCCGGCAGGAATGTTGGTGATAAAAATTTTCAGCACGTTTTTACGATTGAAGAAGATCGCAAACAAACTGGGTAAAAACCACACAGCGATAAAAAATAGACTAAAGAACACTGCTGAGACAGCATTCATATTGGTTAGTATATTGGTAAAAAAATCGAGTTGTTTAGAAATATCGAAATTCATTTTATCATTTCCTTTTACTGATGATTAACGGCATAAGTCATCGATGCTCTGTTGCCTTTGACTGATGCAGTATACTAAAACCGCAGCCACCCCAGACAACAAAGGTGATAAACGGCTGATAAAAGTGATGAATGGTTCATATCCAATGATTTGGTGAAAAGCCTTGTCCTGTTCGACTGATCGCCAAATCCTCAGTCAACTAAATTCAGAAATAACTACACCATCAAGTTACTAGATTTATGCTGTATTTGGGGTGATCCTGTTCGGGGTTGATCCCCTCAGAGCCGCTTAACGCTCAATAATAACCCGCCCAATCGCAGCTTCATCGAGGCTCGACAGGTATAAATAATCGCCTATTTCGACAGCCCCGGTGATCGATGCATAACTTCCTTGGGGGTCTTGCAAACTGCGCAGTACCTCGCCTTGCTCATTGATGGCAATAACATGACCATAACGTTGGGCTTTGGGGTGTAAAAATGCCGGTAGGCGCTGGACAACTTTACGCAACAACGGCAAACCCGACATACTATCAAGAAGCGCATTGCGAGGTGCTATCAACCCCAGCCAGTAGCGACCATTATGGGCTCGCGTAATGTTATCGGGGAAACCCGGCAGGTTATCAACTACCACGGTAGTGTTGCCAAAGTTGCTTTGATTAATGCCAATTTTTAATACCCGATAATGACCAGTTTCGTTAACTAGCACCGATTGATTGTCAAAGCTCACCGCTACGCCATTCGCAAAATTGAGTCCTTTAGCCAGCAATTTAGTACTTTGATCGGCAGGATTATAAATAAATACCCGGCCATGACCGCCATGCGCCATAATATCCAGCAAACTAGCGGCCATTGTGCCCCCTAACGCTTTTGCAGAAAATTTGGCGCTGGCATCAGTAAAAATAATCCGCCCATCGTTGCTAACGTCAACATCATCAACTAACCCCAATGGCGTGCCATTAAAACGGTCACTGAGTACCTTTTGTTCACCTTGAGGGCTGATACTCAATAACCCTAAATACCCATCGGCAACCAGTAGATTACCCTGCCCGTCAAACACCATACCCAGTGGACGACCACCGGTATTAAGCCATACCTGAGGTTTATCATCTGAGGAAAAACGTAAAATATTGCCACTTTCAGTGCCTGTGTATAGCTGCCCTTTAGCATCCAAAGCCAATGCTTCGGGTCCCTGATCGGGTGTAATATCAACACGATGTATCAGCGCCAGAGCCGAGTTGGCTTTAAACGGACCAACAAAACCCTGATCTTGAGGAGCTTGCCAAGCCAGAGGGTTAATTGGCGTCGGCCAGTACAGCAAATAACTCAGCACTGACAACAAACACAACAACATTAATTTAATCCACGACACTATATCTTTACCTTTAAGAACAGCTACTTGTTGGCATTATGGCGATAGCCACCGCACATTGCAAATACCCATTTATTATTGGCGCTGCCTGATAATGAGTTGTAGACTAAGGCAAACGCTCTGCTATAAGGCCGCTTCATGACTTTCTTCAAACCAGTCAGCCAATCAATCATCAAAAGTTTTACATTATGGGTGTCGTTTAGCCTTTGTTTAGCGGTTCCGCTGAGCAGTTTAGCGGCTTTTGATGACAACTCAAAGGCCATACCTGAGGCGCTAAAGCAATGGGTCCCTTGGGTGCTTAAAGGACAAGAGGCAATCAAATGCCCGGCGATTAATCATGCCGACTTTACTAACCCCAAAAACCATGTTTGTGCCTGGCCCAGCGCTCTGGATTTAACCGCCAATGATAACGGGGGCACGTTTTCTCAATCATGGCATGTCATTGTACCCAGCTGGATAACGCTACCCGGTGGTCAACACCACTGGCCTCAGGGTATAACCATCAACGGCAAGCCTGTTCCTGTAGTAACTCATCATGCTCGCCCCGCACTATACCTGACAGCTGGTCGCTATCAGGTTAAGGGTCGCTTTGACTGGCAGCGTCTGCCGCAAAGCCTCAAAATCCCCGCCACTTATGCGTTTGTCAATATCACGGTCAACGGTAAAACCATTGCCTTTCCCAAACTCGAATCGGGTGAGTTATGGCTCAGTGAACTCGAAGTTGATGAAACCGAACGTGATAACGTGACGGTTTATGTCAGCCGAAAAGTCAAAGATGGCGCTTATATCGACCTTGAAACCCGCATTACATTAAACGTGTCGGGAAAAATGCGCGAAGTCGCTCTGGGTAAAATACTGCCACCACAATTTAAGCTCAAACAAGTCAGTGGCAATGTGTCGGCTTTTTTGGCGGGTGATGGGGTTTTACATGCCAAATTAAAACCCGGTAACGGGCAAATCATTGTGTATGCCTATGCTCAACCCACCCAACTAAGCTGGCAAAGACCCGAACGAACCCACTTATGGCCTGAGGAAGAGGTTTGGGTATTTAAAGCCGACGATCAATTAAGAACGGGCAAGTTAAGTGGCGGTACTGTTATCGACGCTAATTTAGCCGATTTACCAAATGACTGGCTCAATCTACCCGCTTATGTCTTCAAACCTAACGATACTTTTGAGTACCAGATAACGCATCGGGGCAGACCGCTGGGGCTTGAAAACCGACTGACGTTAAAGCGTCAGTTATGGCTGTCATTTGACCGCTCAGAATATGCTTTTAACGATGACATTACCGGCTCGATGATACGAGACTGGCGATTAAGCATGTCTGGGCCTTTTATCCTCCAATCCGGAGAAGATCAGGATGGTAATGTGCTTATTACTTCATCCTCTGCCGAGCCAGATGAAAGAGGTATCGAAAACCGTTATCCCAATGTCAGTATCAAAGCCAGCGGCATCACACCAGCCAAAACTCAGCTACCGGTAACTGGTTGGGACAGCCACTTTGAAAGCCTGTCACTAAC
Organism: Alteromonadaceae bacterium; assembly: GCA_047614605.1. Classification (GTDB taxonomy): domain Bacteria; phylum Pseudomonadota; class Gammaproteobacteria; order Enterobacterales; family Alteromonadaceae; genus JABSOG01. The sequence continues at coordinate 2,131 of JBLHHD010000086.1, read as the reverse complement.
CCTTAATTTGCCTCCGGCAACTCGTCTTTTCGGCGTTTTTGGCGCAGACTCGGTCTCTGGCAGCTGGTTAGAGCAATGGACGATTTGGGCTTGCTTTATTATTTTGTTTACCGCCATTTTGGCCGGGCGTATCATCAACATTAGCACGGGAGTGATCACCCTGATCACCCTGATATTTGTTTATCATGAAGCGGCGACCCCCATAGCAGCCGTGATTAATTTATTACTCGCTATTGCACTGGCAAAATACCAGCCTTTTAACAAGCTTAAATCCATTGCCCGATCATATTTTGCCATCAGTCTGTTTGCTGCTGTAGCGTCAGTGCTGTATTTCAGTGCTATACAGCTGCGTACGGTGATCCACCCTCAACTCGAAGAAACTAGCCAACAAGTCATGTATGACTTTGACGAATTCAGTCCGGGTCTTGCAGATGACGGCACAATAATGGAAGAACCGATGGCAAGGGCACCGTCGACCCAACAACGTGCCTATAAAATCAAACGAGCAGTAACAGAAATCGCTCAACAAAGTGCCATGGAGCAAATAACCGTGACTGGCAGCCGGATCAAAAATGCCGATGTTTTACAACGTTACCAAACGGATGCACTGATACAGACAGGTCAAGGAATACCTAACTGGCAATGGCACCAATATCAGATTGACTGGACTAGTCCGGTAGCCAAAAACCAGCAAGCCGACTTTATCATCATCGGTGGTGCGCTGTGGGTAGCCTTTAAAATGATGGCGATCGTATTGTCATTATTATGGCTTTACAATGTATTAAAACCGACAGTTGGCAACCTGCTTGGCAAAGGTGACTTACCTTGTGATGCCAACTCAGATCCCGACCCTAAACCCAAAGCTGATGCAATAACCGCAGCCCCGGTGGTAGCACTAATCGCATTAATGCTTTTGCCTTTATCAAGTTCACCGACACAAGCCGCTGACTTTCCCAGTCAACAACTGCTCAATGAACTTGAAAAAAGGCTAACACAACCACAAAAATGCCATCCACAATGTGCTGTTATCAACACCATTAACGTTAATGCAGCCGCTCACCATATCAACTTAAAAATGACGATTCATGCATTAGCCGATACCGCCATTGCATTGCCTGGTGCCGTATTTTGGCGGCCTGAGCAGTTAACCGTTAATGGTAAAAAACAGCTGGCGCTATATCGGCGCAATAATTGGGTTTACGTGCCGGTAAACAAAGGCATCACCACAATAGAAGTCGGTGGTCGTATCGCGCCAGTTGACCACTTTCAGCTCAAATTTAACCAGTTGCCTAAATGGATTAAGCTGGATAAAAGTTCTTTTTGGGATGTTCTGGGCACTAAAGATCACAGCCTGACAGGTAATACTTTAGAATTTACCGCAGCAATACCAAAGACAGCCAAAGGACAAAACCCATCGGCGCTAAGCAGCCAGTCTAGCCGCTATACCATGAGTCCTTTTGTTAGGGTCGAACGACAGTTGTCAATCGACCCACCCTGGAGAGTCCAAACGATAATCAGTCGTATTGCACCTGCTCACGGTTCAATTTCAACCAAGATAGCGATATTGCCAGGCGAGCAAATCACCAGCCGTGAGATCAGCATTGAGCAGGGATTTGTTGAAGTCACTATCCCCGCAGGTAAGGACGCTTTTAGCTGGCAATCAACACTACAGCAACAGGCTCAATTAGTGCTTAGTGCTGATACCTCACAAAAAAGCATAGAGCAGTGGCAAATACTCAGCTCACCCAACTGGCATGTGCAGTTATCAGGGTTACCAGTGATCCTTGAGCAACAAGATAATGACGATTATTTTGGCTATACCTTTTACCCCCAGAGCGGCGAAAAGCTAACCCTGGATATAAGTCGCCCCAAAGCCGTAAAGGGTGAAACACTGGCTATCGACAAAGTTTACTCAACCCTTGAACAGGGAAAGCGAACAACGGTTCTCGATATAATCTTTAACTACCGCAGTACTCGTGGTGGTGAACATACCATTGAGCTACCGCCGGGTTTTGAATTAAAAGAGATCGCCAGTGACGGACGTATAATCAACTTACAACCTCAAGACTTAAAACTCGCTATTCCGATCTCACCGGGTAAACATCAAATTAGCCTGAACCTTCGGGCTAAC
>JBLHHD010000085.1:0-8567 GCA_047614605.1 Alteromonadaceae bacterium | reverse complement strand
ACTAAGTACCCAGTTTCCATCTGTTTGCTTTGCCTTGGGATCATGTGCGCCGTGAGTCCTGGCAAAGGCTTGAATGATAGTTGCCGTCAGTTCACCATCAAACAGGCCAGGCACTGACAGTTGCAGTGATTCATAAGCCAACCGATTGAGAATATGACATATCCAGCGGCTAGAATGGTGGCTATTGGATGCTTTAGCGTACATTTCAATACACTTGTCGGCGATCTCGCAATGGGTCATTTCGTTATTGGTTAGCTTGCCATAGTAAGACGATGGCGCAGCAGGCCCCGTTTTTAGATAGCTGGTGATTAACTTATAAACCATGGCTTTAAAGCGCTCGGGCTCGCTGGTTTCATAAGCTTTCACCTCTTGCCATTTTTGTAAAACCAGATGATAGTGATTAAGATCACGTTGAATATTACGGAACTCTTCGAGCAGCTTTTTGATCCGGTTAAACCTTGTGCGGGGGTTCGCTTTGCTGTTGGCGTGGTGCTCTACACCGGTTGCCCTGTAATTCCAATAATTGACCTTGCTAGCGGCTTCAGATGCATTTGACATAGCGTTGTGCATACGATCTTGATCACGCCTGGCTTTGCCTTCTGAATGATGACCAATCAAGATAGGTTGACCAGCGGCGAAACGCTGAGAGATTTGATCGGCGGTTTGGAAAAAAGCATTTGATTTATGCATGGCATTTTCGGCGTACTGATCGAGTCTGGCCGCTTTGACTTCGGCACGTTCAACTAGCGTGGTTTGCTCTGCGGTGATCTCGTCGGCTAACAGTAAACACAGATCTTCTTTGGTCGGGGTCCATCGTGGTGTAACAAATAGCTCCTGTTTGGGGGCGTAGCTAAATCCATGCTCTTTTAATACGTTGTATAAATCAGCTTCGAGCCGATCAACGCAAGCGTATAACCTTAATTTATTATCTTCGGCGCTGTAGGTAGCGTCAAAAGTAACGGTTGATTGAGCAATAATAGCGGCGTGTTCGGGTTTAATATTTGACATTGTTCTTTCCTATCCCCACGTTTAATTTTAAAAAATTAACCAGGTCGGGGAGTACCGGGTTAACCTCAAGAAACTATAGCTATTCTATCAAGACACAACGATAAAAACAACTACTTTAACAACCTTTATTGATTGTTTTTGAGGTTACAGATTCTGTAACCTGCTTGTTTTAGCCAAAGCGATAATTAAAAATACCACTAACATATTGCGAATAATGTTCATTAAAGTAATTAATCGGCATGTGATGAATCTGCTGCTTTAACGCTTTTAAGCCATCGTATACCAGCACGTCATTAGCATCATTGCCCCGGCTTGGCTGGGGCACAAACACCCAGCCACCGTATTTTTGCACAGCAACAGCACACTGATAAACGCCGGTATTGCCAAAGTCCGGTTTGCCCTGATCGTTGTCGGCAACATGCACCCGCTTAACATCTGGATAGTATTGAGCTATTAGGCCGCTAACCGGTGCTATATTCTCGGCCATCAGACAAACGACCACCGGGCGACCGGTGGCTTTATATATCGCTAAACCCGTTGCCAGCCCTTCACATATATAAACCATATCAACGGTGTTTAGATCGCCACCAAATACGGCAAAATGGCCAATAGGATTAAAGCCTTTACTGGTGCTTTTGTTGTCTTGCCAGTGCGCAGGTTTTTGATGATAGATACGTTGCAGGCCGCCAAACTGGCCGTTAATGTCGTACAGGGAAAAACACGTAAAGTAGCCGTGCTCATCTCTGCCGATCCGGATATCAAAAGCTTTTGCTACATCCGTAACCCGCTTGGTATTCAAGTAAGGGCTATAGGCTTTTTGATCGCTAAGTGATCGCATCGTTTTAAATATTTTGGCTTCTGCCACCCTGCCCTTTTGGCTTGTTTGTTCAAGCTGCAATCGGCGTTTATGGTCTCGTAATTCTCTTTGCTGTTTATCCGCTGGAGGTTTGGCGGTTACGGCCTTCGGCGTTTTACTTGTGGCTTTATAATCGTCATATAGATCGAACAACAGTCTTAGAGGGCTAATCAGTCTAGAATGGTGCACCAGAATGTCGAAAAAGCGCTCAGGCAAAGAAGCCAAGTGCAGGAATAGCCGTCCTATTTCAAGCTTGGATGATGCAGCATGAGCGTTTTTTCGGCATTCCCGAAGGGCGAGGCCAAAATTCCCTCACTCCGCGTTGAATTAGTTTGATTTAGACGACTAAACCGGCACTAATCCGCCTTGATTGAGGAAATTTTGGCTCTCGCTGGTGTCACCATTCTAGACTGATTAGCCCTCTTAGGGTTGAAGTATTCCCCTGGTTGGCCGTAGCTGTTTTGTTTGCTTTTGAAGGAGATCACCGGGTAGGTAAAGCTGTCGCCTGACTTGTCAAAAGTTTTGCTATTAGCCCAGGTATACACCCTGCCCTTATCCTGTTTTTCTAACCCTCTGACTATCGGGTGTTTGTTCTTTTCGCCGTTATAGCTGATATCATTTTTTGACGCTTCCCAGTCTATACGGCATTCCCGGGCTAGCTGGCTGATCTGATCATTGAAATAATCGGCGATATCAAGATAACCTGGGCCTATGTGTTCTTTAACAAAAGGAACGAATCGTTTAAACGAATCGGTTGTTTTCATTCGATTTCCTCGCTACACCGTTCGAAAGTTACAGATTCTGTAACCTCGTGATCGAACAAGTAAACGTTTGCCCCCTGGAAAACAGCGTTTGCATAGGCTTCATTTACTGGCTGTTTTGTCTCCCGGTTAAAGAAATGTGAGAAGGCGTAAGGGTTATAGGTGGCGGTAATACCTCGCGGAGCCATCAAGACGGTATTTGACGCATCGGCTAATATACCAATACAAACAGCATGAACGTTTTTCCGCCCCTGCCGGATCACCCGCTGGCGGCTTGCTTCGCTAACTTTAAACGTAACATCGGTTAACCAGATACATTTGGCATAACCGATGACTTTGTTTTTATCGGCTCCCTCGGTCGCCTGGATTGAGTAATATTCGGGTTTGTTAAGGTTACGGTAAACTTTGACCTTTTGACCCTGATCAGCCGTCAGGGTGACTTTACCGACTGTGCTACTAAAACACTCACTGATGAATAAGGATTGAGATAACATTTTTTATAGTCCTAACCCCACGTTGTTACAAGCAGCTAATCAGGCCGGGGAATACCTGATTAACGATCTGCTATGCCAAATTTTTCGATTTAATATATGCAATAAGTTGCAAGCTGATATCGTGATAAATAGGGTAGTTCTGGATGTCTTCAAATGCCCAAACATCCTGAACATAGGTTAGCTCTACATGACGCATTTTATATAACAGCTGTTCTTTTGTTTGCAATCCATCGGCATCGAGAAAGCGATTTATTGCAGGCAGAAAAACCACTCCATGATCAGGAACTTCACGGATTCGAGATACATGGTAAGCACGGCATTGCTCAGGCATAGCACGACAAAAAGCCCAGGCGAAGGTAAAGCAGCCGCCATCAAGCCAACCACGCTGATAATTGGTAATCAATGTATCAAGGCCCTGTTCAGCCGTTTTAATAGCGAGTTGATGGAGGTTCATAACTCAATGCCTATGTTATGACGACTAAGCAAGGTTTTAAGGTAGAAACTATTGTTTTCGCGTGTCTCTGCCAACATAGCGGTAATGTTTTGAACATGCCAAGGGACTTGTAGTTTATCCAAAGCAACCGTCCAATATGAAAACTCGGCTTTAATCTGATAGTGGTATTTGAGCCAGCAACAGAAGAAAAAATCTTTTAATTTTTGGTATTGAACTTGTGATAACTGATGTTCGATTTGCGTCGTTGAATTCATGCTTTTATCCTCCCCACGTTGTAAATGATTCAAGAAAAACCAGGACGGGGAATGCCTGAGGTTCTATATATTATAAGGTCTATTATAGCAAAATAAACAACTTAAAAACACCGTTAAATCACACATTTTCTATTAAAATCAATAAGTTAAAGGTTGGCGATGAAGGTAGGGGATATATGCACTGGTGGAAGTTCGCCGGGGATGCCTGAGCGGCGGGGCAGCGCCCCTAGAGCGGGAGAACGAAGCCACTTAAGGTGACCGATAGACACACTTTACCCTTGTCAGTGTTTAACTGTTTGAGGTGGTTTTATGCCCCGTATGTCGTCCGCAGCAAGCCATGGGCCATTCATAGCGGGAAAAATCAAGGCGGCAAACTTTTGGCAAACGCTTGATTTTTACCGCGAATGGCCCAGGGTGGGTGCAAAGGACGACAGAAGGGGCATAAAGCCATCAGGCACCAGCGTTGCAGGTTTTTGGTGTGCGGTTACAGAATCTGTAACCTTCGGGCCTTGGTAAATCTGGTAACGAAGTCTTTAACCTTAGTAAGTCTTTAACGTCTTCGGTTATAAGTCGATGGGGTAGGGCGTGTTTCGGTGCCGGTATAGCGGTTTGATCGGGCGTTGTTTAACATCACAGTATTATGAAATTGACTCTCACGGCGCATATTAGCGCTGTGTTTTTCGAACTCGTCTGAAACACCCTGGAACTTTATTGATTTGACCCGCTGATAACAGAATTTAAGTGATCTGGAAAAGATATTCATTTTTATCAGTAACCTCGCAAGTGCAAAAAATAGAAGCTTAATTATTGATTACTAATGAGTTTTTTGCAAGTGTTGATGGCGTCTTTGATAAAAGGCAAAGGTTACAGATTCTGTAACCTTGAGCTAATTCGAGCCCTAATTAATACTGTTACAGACGCTGTTTAAAGTGATCATGAGCCCGACTTTGATTATGTATACGGACTAAATTGGCAGCAAGCTTGGTGAACCCTTGTTTGTGCAGCAACGCTATAGATTCAGATAACGGCTGATAGGCAGCAATATCCTGGCAAGCTTCGAATAGGCTACCTTCCACCATTTCAACCTGGTCGCAAGGTTGCAGATCCATAAAATCAGCGTCAGCCAAATAGTGGATTTTATCGTGTAAAAGTAAATCAGGTTCGTTAGTGGATAGGGCAGGGCGGTTAAAAATAACTTCATAATCAACCGAATCGCCACACTGTCTTAATTCGGTAAGGCCAACAACATTAGCGGCTATTTGAGCGCAAGTTAATAGCCTTTCTACATACTCAAATAATTGATCGGGCGCGTATGGATACCAAGCTTCATTATTAATACCTTTGAGTTCGGTGCTACAAAAGTGAAACATGTTTTTGCCGGGCAGGGCGATAAGGGTTAGTGAGTTTCGCTGATTTGACATTATTATAAACCTTCCCCACGTTTAGTTTTTTAAAGTAAATATGGACGGGGAATACCACATCAACTTTGTAAGCTGGTAAAGATTATAACAGACACTCGGTTATAAACAACCAATATGACAACTTATTTATTTTTAATTTGATTTAAGGGTTACAGATTCTGTAACCTGTAAAGTCGGATATGCATAATGGGCATAGGTTACAGAATCTGTAACCTAATAACGTAAATGTAGACTTAATAACACCAAAAATTGAGTTAATGAGTTGTTTCAATGCTTGGGGAATAAAAAAGGTTACAGAATCTGTAACCTTAGGGTGCTAAGTAGATGTGCTGAATAATAAAAACTACTTATTCAACAACTTATAACTTTTTTCCTGCAGCTTTTGTAATTCATCCAGTAACGAAGGGTGGAGGGCGATGGTTCGCACCACAAACTCGGCAGGCAAATTGGCAAATTGCTTAGTCAAGCGTTGATAAATACCTTTTACGCACTTTGAAACGTACTGTTGCGATACCCCAAACTCTTTGGCGATATTGGGTTGGCTTTCGCCATTGACCAACACTCGCTCCAGTATTTCGAGCTTTTTAGCGTCTATCGGTTGACCGCAGGCGGATAAGATCACCAATAACTCTTTAGTGATCCTGAAACCCTTAGTATCGAAGCTAGCCGACATAAGCACCCCTTATTTGACTAAAGTTATTCTCGAAGATGATTTCGGCTTTATCAGCCATGTCCGCCAACTGATTGTATATTTGGCTGTTATCGCCACCCAAAACAGATTGCTTCTTACCGGTTAGTGTCCAGATAATAAACTCCCAGTCTTTTAAATCAGTGGGCATCCAGCCATTTTCGAGCGCCAGCTGAAACATCGCCATGATCAGCCATTTTTTAGCATAACTCTGTCCTTTAGAAAGATAAGTGACTTTACGGCCATCAATTTCTTTACCGGTGTTATGAGATAGGGCTTTTGCCAGAACGTCATAGCTGCCTTTAATATCTGGTAAGGTCACCAGATAGCGGATCAGACGACTTTCAAACGTGTCATTTTCCTTGTAGACCTCTTGCGGTTGACTCATGATATTACCCCCTTTCTCTTACTGACAAAAATTTCAACTGACTGGGGTAGGGCGATCTGAAATACCTGTCCATGGGAAGCAGTAATGATAAGTTCACCACCTTTTAGCTCAATACCTGAAGCTTCCAGTTTCAACGCCACAATATCAAAACTGCTAGGAGTAATATCAGCAGGGGCAGTAACATTGGTTGGATTACTTTGTTCAGCAGCTAAATCAGCTGGCGGGTTAGGCTTAGGCTTATCCGTTGTATCTTTTGCCAGCTCAGGTGCCGAACTATCGTCTTGTTGTATTTCGTCGCCCGCTTTAACCGCTTTCCAAGCTTGTTTAACCGACTTCGCCAATGATTGGGTCAAAGCATCTTCTTGATAGTCGACGATCAGCTGTTGATAAATCGCATCATCACGCTGATTGATTTTGGCTAACAAACCGATGGTTTCTTTATCTTTAATAAGATTAGCCGTCACATCTTTTCTAACCTGATGCGGCACCTTGGCGACTGAGCGCCAGCGAGACATTTCAACTTTGGAATGAGTTTGTCCCATATCCGCCATGAATTTTTTAACCGTGCCAGAACCGTGCTTTTTCTCCAATTCGGACAGCTTATCAGCGATATCAAAAACACTGCCAGGATCACTAAACAGATTAGCCGAAAGCTGGATAACATCGCGGGTACCGCGTTGGTCAAGCCCTGGTAACGCTTCTATTTTGCGGCTTAGTGCCGGTAGTTTTTTAAATCTTACGTCATCGGGATATTTTTCACGATTGAGTATATAGGCGCGGGTGCGCATTTCGCCATCGGTGACCATCCAGCGACCATTTTTCAATGGTTCCAAACAAGGTAACTTGGTCAATCCAACTTCATAGATATTGGCGGCCAGACCTTCGAGGTCATAGTCTTGTTTGTCCTGGCGGTATTGATCTTTATCGTAATCAATTAAATTAAGATCAATCTCGACCAGCGTATCACCCGTTGAGATCTCTTTACTGGCAGATGATTTGGCTTTTAATAAGCGAATGGTTTTAGATGCATCACCTAAACCACCAAGCCCTAGCCCCAGGCTTGTTTTGTTATTCATTGTCAGCTTTCCTTAGCTCAGGGATCACACTGGACAGGGCATTAATGATCAGGTTTGCGCCAGTACGGCGGTGTTGATTATTTGCGCCAATCCAACATGGCTCACCATCTTCGGTGCAATCTTCTAGCCACGAATTAATCCGCACAGGCTCGCTAAGAAAGAAATCAGGAAAAGTAGACATCCAGTTTTCAACACGAGATTTGTGTCTGCTGCTATTAAGACGCAACTTATTGATAATAAAACCATGGAAGGTCATTTCTGGGTTGTATTGATCGTGCACAGTTGCGACTTTTTCAATAAAGCCGCTGATCACGTCGCTAGAAAACTTATTAGGCTCTAAAAGACCAACAACATCAGTCGAGGCAAACAGACCAGAAAGCAGGGGCAGACCCAAAAAAGAGGGTGGAGTATCAATAAAGATAAAATCGTAATCTTCACGCAATTTTTGAACATTTGTCGCAAAAGCGATCAGTTGTTGATCAACAACCTCTTTTATCACATCGTTAGCGCAAAAATTGGTGTTGTTTTTAAGGCTGTCGATAAGCGTAGCAAACGCATCATCGGTTAAATCCTGTTGTGGAAACGCATTAATACCGTCATCACCAGGTATAACGTGGATGTTATATTTCCCCGGGGTTGGTGTAATTACGTAGTCTTTGGTGTACAGCAGCGACGCACAACAGGTTGAGCTGTCTTGAATTTGTTCTGGGGTAAGAAAAACACCTGAGCTGTTACGCTGCGGATCGATATCTATTAATAAAGTACGCTTTTTAATTCGAACAGCGGTGAGCAAAGCGGCTTGAACCGTGCTCATGGTTTTACCTACACCACCCTTTTGGGCGGCGAAACATATTACTCTGGCGACCATTATTCATCTCCTGGTAAGGGTGCCAGTGAGTTTGATAGTATCGGTGTTTGACTATCTATACTCACCACGTTAGCTATGGAGCCGGTGAATGCTCCCTAATTGTAAGCCGCTGTTTAAAGCGCCTCTTTGTAACTGTTCGTGATGATAGCACACACAACTGGAAATACAACAGCCGGGTAGGGATATGTTTGCTTGGAATGGGCGAGTGAATGTTAGCGATATAATAGCAGCGCCAATTGTTCATGCTGTTTAACAAACAAGTCTTTTTTAGCCATATAACTATCACTGTTATTGTGCCC
>JBLHHD010000084.1:0-8640 GCA_047614605.1 Alteromonadaceae bacterium | reverse complement strand
TGATAATTCGGGTTAACCCTTTTTAATTAAGGCGGTTTGACCTTTATGTTATACAGTTGTTTCATTCGCTTTGTCCTTCGCAGGAATGACGTTGCCCTTGTTCGGGAGCTTGTGGTGCGCGATGCTGTTGCTGTTGCTTTCGCTTTGTTCTGGCCCTTATCGAAGCCACCCGGTAGATTACGGCGCATTCTTCGCCACCCTACGAAACCGCACCCCAAAAGCCAGGTCATTGCCCATTTTCCCTTTTGAAAACTCAAAACATTCAAAGTTATTTCATAAATGCTATTGCGAATCATTCTTATTTGCACTACTATTAAATAGTTGTCAGGTAAGTGGCTTTGTTAAAAATAACTTGATTTAAAATCAATAGGATAGTGAAAATGTTTGTGTGTATCTGTCATGGTATTACGGATGAGGCCATTAATCGGTCAATTGAGAAGGGTTCGACGACCATGACCAGTCTGTGCCGTGGTTTACAAGTCGGCAGTGACTGCGGTCAGTGTGTTAAAGCCGCTAAAGCCATGCTTGATAGCAGACGGATCAAAATTACAGATATTACGGGAGCCCAATGGGTTAAATAACCGCGTGATCCCTGATTATTCATAGCCTGCCAGACGTCTTTCTTATCTTGTAGATTATTACCTTCGTAACCATCGGTGAGCCTCGGTTACTTAGTCAGACTCATTGTTTTACCTCGTTCATCCTAAATAGCCGATAAATGCGCTATAAAACTAATTTATCTATTTTTATTTAATGTCAATACCTATTCCCACCCTTCCCAGCTGTTCAGACCACTTGTTTTATTATATAAAAACAATGGGTTACATTTAATTTTTAATAAAACCCTAAAATGACTGTCGTAATGGTTAAAAATATTATGGCGAAGCGAAGAACGCTGGCTATACTGAAATTATGATTGAATAATGCACAGGTATCGCAAGTCAGTCATCATAACTTATGTTGTTCCACATTGGTAGTTATTGTTAGGAGACAGTACGATGTTGGATTTAAATTTTTGGCGAGGCCCTTTTGGGTCTGGTAGCTTTTGGCTGCGCACGTTTGTTAGAGTTATTTCTTTTTATCTGCTTGGTTTGACCTTTTTGGGGTTAACACTAAGTTCATTGTTTATCAGTTCTACCGCCTATGCAGGCGATATGGCCGTTAAACTTTATGATGCACAATCCCTCCAGCCCCTTGGTAATACTCAAATTACTGCCTATAGACTTAATAACGATGGTAACCGAAGCTGGTATTCGAGTTTATCAACCAATGATGCTGGTTTAGCCACTTTCTCACTTGAAGCGATTGAAGATGATCAAGTTTATGTCCTTGGCATTAAGACGTACAACGACTTCAGGAGTTTTAGCGAGCCGCTAAACCAAATCACCGCATACGATTTTGCCTTGGGCAAGGTGCGTATCGCTCTAAAAAATGGCAGCGAGGCCGGGTTTCCTGCTTTTGCCAATCAACCGGTAGTTATCAAGACGGTTGCCGCTGATGGCGAATTTAATTGGTATGATTCGGCCACCACAGATGACAACGGTCTGTTACGGCTGAACTTGCCCAATATTAGTCAGTCGCAATCCTATGTCATTCGAGCAAAAAGCGCAGTGTCAGGACAAAGTAAATACAGTGATGTTATCGGTAGTGAAGGGGACTTTAACTTTGTAGTCGGTAACCCGCCGTTAACGGTTGCGTTGCTGGACGGGCAAAGCCATACGCCACTAGCTAATCAAAAAGTGACGGTCTATCAGCTCAATGACAATAACGAGCGTCATTGGCATACTTCAAATATTACCGATGACAATGGCGTGGTGTTATTTGATTTAGACGGTTTGGGATTAGGCAGTCGTTATGCGCTGGGAGCCAAAGTGTTTAACGACCACCGAAGTTACACGCAAAGTATTGATGCGACCGGGGCCTTTACTTTTGAAGTCGGCGCAACGGTGATCAATGTGATTAATGGGTCGGTTTCACCTGCTCAACCATTGGCTGAACATAAGGTCACTATTTATGAGCGCTTTGATGATGGCTCCAAAGTATACTTCACCAGTGTTTACAGTGATGCCAATGGATTGGTGAGGATTGATTTGCCTGAGTTGGGCGATGGCAAGTCTTACCTTGGCAGAGCCAAAAGTATTACTGATGGCAAAACCTATTATCAAAGCGTGATTGAGCCTCAGGAGGCTACCAAACTAAGCGTTGGCAATACACCGCTGACGGTCACATTAACCGATGCACTAAGTGGCGATTCAATTGCAGCAAAAAAAATCGCGGCCTATCAAGTGCTGCCTGACGGTAATAGAGAATACTTTACTGAGATCATCACTGATGCCAATGGGTTAGCAACATTTGACCTGCCTGATCTTGGCAGTGGTAAACACTATCAATTGGGCGTTCGCGGATTTGATGATTTTAAATCTTATTCTCCGGTGATTGATGCGCCAGGTGTAATGAGCTTTAACGTTGGTGCCGTTGCAGTACAGTTGGTTAATGGTACTCAAGCAGATCTTGCGCCCTTGGTTGATACCAAATTAACGGTGATGAGTGTACAAGGTGAAACTAATGTTTGGTTTGGTTCGGCAACCTCAGATGCACAAGGGCAAGTCAGACTTGATTTACCGGGTATTGACAGTGGTGTGATTTATCGTTTTAAAGCGCCAAGTCCGGTTAATGGTGCGAGTAAATATAGCGAACTGGCAACTCATACCGGCAATTTTGATTTTGTTGTTGGTAACCCACAAGTCACTGTCAGGCTGGCAAATGCCCTTAGTGGGGCATTATATGCCAATGCTGAGGTCATCGCTTATCAGGTTAATGACACGGGTGATTATCAGTGGTATGACCGCGTGACAACGGGTCAAGACGCCGTTGCGGTATTTGATCTTGATGGTATCACCCAAAATCAACGTTATTTGTTCAAAACCAGTCAATTCGCTTCTGGTAGCTCTTACTCCCAGCCAATTTCAAACCCGGGTGAGGTCAACTTTTTAATCGGAGCTGTGCCTGTCACGCTGATCAATAAAGATAATGACCAGCTGATGGCAAATGTTAACGTCACTGCCTATCGGATTAAAAATAATGGTCAGCTGAGCTGGATCAAATCAGGTGATACGAATAGTGCCGGACAATTAACCTTTGATTTGCAGGGGTTGGGTGAGGGGGCTCGCTTTGTGTTTAAAGCCCGTGACCCGTTTGGTGAAGGTGAGCGTTACTACGGGCCGATGATAACCTCAACAGGTCCACGAGTCTTTCGCATTAAACAAGGCGAGTTTGGTGATCTTGATTTAACGCCACCAATAGTTGAGATTGAAGGGCCGGGTACGGATATTGCCAATGCCGATGGTTTCACCGTATGGGGCGTAGCGTCAGATAATCAGGCAATGTCTTTTGTTGAGATTAGTGTTGTTGATGCCGTTATTGGCACCAATAAAATCGAAGCCAGCTTTGATGATACCAGTGGCCGCTGGGAGGCAAATATTCCGGGGCAATGGATAACCGTTTTGCAAGAGGCAACAGTTGTTGCTACCGCTTTTGATTATGCACTTAATAACACCAGCGTTAGCCGCGATTATCTGGTCACTCAAGATGTTGAAGATCCGTTAGTGACAATTACTTCGCATCAGAGTCTGGACCCGGTAAATACACTTGGTTTTACTGTGCTGGGCACGGTGACTGATAATATTGGTGTCGCTTCAATTGTCGCCAGTGTTAGTGATCCACTACTGGGTCAAACTGTTATTGAGCAGCCGTTAAATATCAGTTTAATGACCGATCAATGGGCGTTTATGGTGAGCAACGGTAAAGTATCACCGGATCAACAAGTGACAGTCACTTTACTGGCAACCGATTTTAACGGTAAGACCCATCAACAAAGTGTGGTGTTAAGCAGTTTACAACAGTCCACTAATCCGCTGCAGCTGGCGCATCGTATCACCTTTGGTCTGACTCCTGAGTTATTGGCCCGACTAAAACAAGGCGATGATATTCTGACTGAGCAACTAAACCCGGACAGTATTGACGATGAAGCCTTTGAAACCGGCATGACGATGATGAATATCACCGACTGGAATGATTTAAAAGATTACTTAGTCACTTATATGATCGGCTCCAAAAAACAGTTGCGTGAAGTGATGGCGTGGTTCTGGGAGAATCATTTTAACACTGATATTAATGTCCATGGGTTTGTCGATTTTGAGTTGCGTGAAAACAATCAATTTCGCCAACATGCGTTAGGTAAATTCAGAGACCTGCTGGCAAGTAGTGCCAAGAGCCCGGCGATGATCCACTATTTAAGCAACACCCAAAATATTGTTGGCAGTGCCAATGAAAATTACGCTAGAGAAGTCATGGAGTTGCATACCTTGGGCGTTGATGGGGGATATAGCGCTAACGATATCGCAGAGCTTGGACGAGTTTTTACCGGCTGGCACGAGTTTGATGGGGTGTTTACGTTTAATGACAACCTGCATGATAACAGCGATAAAACCTTCCTTGGTCAGACCATTGTGGGTGCCGGGGTTGAAGAAGGTGAACAAGTGCTGGATATGCTGTCGAGTCATCCTTCTACCGCCCGCTTTATCTGCGGTAAATTATTGACGTTGTTTGTCAGCGACCAGCCACTAAATACCTTACAACAACAATGCGGGGCAGAGTTTCTTGCTACCGACGGTGATATCCGCGCGATATTGCGGGTGATACTTGGCTCGCAGGAGTTTAATGCACCAGCGCATTATCGCAGTAAAGTTAAAACCCCACTGGAGTTAATGATTTCGATGGCCCGTGGCTTTAATGGTCAAATTAATCCTCAGGCGATGAATGATGAATTAAGGCGTATGGGTATGACTTTGTTTGAGTTTGGCGAGCCTACCGGGTTTTCTGAGGTCGCTCAGGATTGGTTAAACTCCAATGCCGTATTGCAACGAATGCGTCTGGCCAATCAGGTGGCATGGCATGGCAGTGATGCTTTTGTTATAGATTTCAGGCAGTTGTTACAAGCGCAAGACTACAGTTCAGCAGAGGCGGTGGTTAGCTTTTTGTTTGAATTGGCGCTGGCGAACGACTTTACCGACCTGGAATATCAAATCGCCCTGGATATCCTCAACGCTCAGGGCGGATTTGATCTCTCTAAAAGTGATGCCGACGACAAACTCAGTCGTTTGTTAGGCACCGTATTGAGTTTCCCCGGCTATCAGTATCAATAAAGGAATTACTAATGAAACGTCGTCAATTTATCAAAGGGTTGTTGGCTATCGCCGGCACCAATACGTTATTAAGTGGTAACCCGCTGAGCTTTAAGGTTAATAGTGCCAACGCTGCACAAGGCAAAACATTGGTCAGTATTTTCCAGCGAGGGGGGTGTGATGGTTTAAATGCCATTATTCCTTACACCGAAGAACGTTATTATCAACTGCGACCTACCATTGCCATTCGCCCACCGGATCTCACCGACGCTGAAGCGGCACTGGATATTAATGGTCAATTTGGTTTTCATCCGGGGTTGGCTCCCTTACTGCCTATCTACCAGGCGGGTAAACTGGCGATTTTACCAACGGTACATTATCCAAATGCCAGTCGCTCACACTTTTCAGGGCAACACCTTATTGAAAGCGCTCAACAAGAAGCCATTTATGAGGGAGCAGGGGCCGATGGCTGGTTAAACCGCCATTTGCAAACGCAGCCAACAGCAGCGTCTTTTCGAGCGGTTGGTTTTGGTGATGAACTTTCACAGTCGTTAAGGGGCGAAGCAACGGCTGCAACGTTAACCAGCCTTGAAGGTTTCTCGCTGGGCGTTGCACCTGATGAAGAGAGTCTGTTACTTGAGCGGATGGATCAGGTTTATCATCAAGATAGTGGTGTTAATTCCGCTAATCCAGGTAAAGTTTTATTGCATCGTTTTGGTATCAAAGTGACTCAGGATATGGATGTCATTCGCGAAATAAGAAACCAGCCTTATCTACCGGCCAATGGGGCTGTTTACCCTAATACGGCTTTTGGCTTGTCGATGATGGAGATTGCTCAGCTGATTAAAGCGGGTATTGGTTTGGAGGTGGCAACTACGACTGTCGGCGGCTGGGATAATCACAGCGATCAAGGCGGCGGTCAGACCAGCGGCAGACAATTTCGGTCACACGATAATTTTGCCCGCAGTATCGCTGCTTTTCATCTGGATTTGGGTGAGATGATGAAAGATGTGGTGCTGTTGAGTCAAACCGAATTTGGCCGTACAGCGGCTGAAAATGGTAGTGGCGGGACAGATCACGGTTATGCTTCAAGCTGGTATGTGATGGGCGGTAATACCAAAAGTGGTATATACGGTGACTGGCCGGGGCTTGAAGAAGATCAGCTCCAACAAGGGCGTTTTTTGAAGCAAACAGTGGATTATCGGGATATCTACGCCGAAATACTCACTCAGCATTTACAAAACAACGCACTAAATACTCTTTTATCGGGACATGATGTTAACCCTTTGGGGCTATTTTCAATTGTGTAGGTCATTTATTGACCTACACAGAGCTTACAGCCACGTCACAGGGATGTGACCCTCTTAATAAGGGCAAACACAAAACCACGTTAGCCAAAAATACACTGAGCAATGCGACTTTAATATATCGGTTTTTGCGGATAAAATCGAATTCAAACGGCGATAACCTAAATTAAGTTAAATTAACTAAAAATTAACATTAAATCATAAAAAACGCCTACCTGGCTAAAAAAACCGCTAATTACCGGTATAAGGAGAACTTGCCATTTACTTTTTGGCTCAAATCCTATAGAATGCGTCTTGTCTTATCGGTGGAGGTTAAATAGGTAATTATGTTATACGATTTTGTTGTTGTAGGTGCAGGGCAGGCAGGTTTATCCATGGCGTATCAACTCAAAAAAGCCGGGTTTAGCTTTTTGGTGATTGATGGTGACCAAACCATCGGCGGTAGCTGGTTAAAACGCTGGGATTCTTTGTCTTTATTTACTCCATCACAATACAACAATTTGCCTGGTATGGATTTTCCCATGAAAGAGGGCGTTTACCCTGATAAAAATGAGGTTGCCCGTTATCTGCAAGAGTATGTCGATACCTTTGATTTACCTGTTAAACTTAACTGTAAAGCACAAAAAGTGACCCGCGAAGGTGAGATTTACCAAATCCACACGGATGCGGGCTTATTCACCGCGGATAACCTGATTGTTGCCACTGGACCTTTTCATACCCCTTTTAGGCCTCCTTGTCATACCGATATTTCAAGCGATGTGATTCAACTGCACGCCAATGAATACAAAAACCCTGCACAGCTGCAAAGTGGTGATACCCTCGTCGTTGGAGCGGGGGATTCTGGCGTACAAATTCTGTCAGAAATTGCCGATACGGGTAAACAGGTTTACTTTTCTGGTAATACCAACTCTGCGACCTTACCCCAGAGTTTTTTAGGTAAGACACTGTGGTGGTGGTTGAGTAAGCTGGGCATTTTGTCGGCCAGTAAATATTCGTGGTTGGGTAAGAAACTCAGCAGCACAGTGCAGCCAATTATCGGCACTAATTTAAAAAAGATTTTAGCGAAAAACAATGTCGAAGCCGTTGGCCGGACGTTAGGCGTAGATGGTGCGCATATTTTGTTTAGTGAAGCGCAAATTGCATCAATAAAAAATATCGTCTGGGCGACGGGTTTCAGACCTGATTTTAGCTGGATTGATAATATCCCGCTGGATGAAAAAGGTTACCCGCAAAACTACCGAGGTATTGGCAAACAAGAAGGGTTGTTTTTCATTGGTTTGCCATGGATGCATACCCGTGGGTCGGCAACTCTGGGTGGTGTAAAGGCCGACGCTGAGTTTTTAATTGAGCAGCTTAAGTCAAAATACCCACAGCGCGTCAAAGCGGCAACAGTAGGATTTAAACCGGTGGTAGTGACGTCATAATGGCTCAACTGTCATTAATCGCCTTTGTGGGGTTAACGTTATTACTAACCACCGGGGATGTAGATGCGGTGCAGAAGATAAAAAGTTATGCTGTTGCTGATGCATTAGCATTGCAGCAGTCAAAATCTAAACTTGGTAGCCTGGTCAAATTTTACTTTGCCAATCACCCCCATGGTGAGGTTGCACAACACTTTGCTAAAGCCAGCACGGCTAAAAAAATTAATGCCTTTAATAAATCGGATCTCGAAGCCTGTCAGTCGGTTTTTTTAGCGGCGTTAATCGCCCTAAAAGACCGGGCTAAAAAAGAAGGTGGTAATGCGGTGATCAACATTCAATCGCAACGGAATGGCAAGACGTCGGTGATCGCCGATAACTTTGATTGTGTATTGGGCAGATATGCCGCCGCGATACAATTGAGTGGTGACATTGTGACGTTAAATCAATAAGCACTCACCTCACCCCACCAGCCTATAACCCTACTCGACTAGCCAAATTACATTTTGTTACAGTAAAGCACTGATTAAACTCAAAAAAACGCAATGACCGTTAAACTTATTTTGTCGTCGTAACGTCTAGGCAAGTTATATAGTATGTGTGTTGTTTATTTTTTTGAGCGAGTGTGACATGGATTTGACTAAGAGCGCGTTAAAAAACCCCTCCGCAATGATGATTATTCTGGCGGTTATTGCTGTTTTAGGCCTTTATGCCTTAAAACAATTACCAGTA
>JBLHHD010000083.1:0-8683 GCA_047614605.1 Alteromonadaceae bacterium | reverse complement strand
CGACGCGAAGCCATTTTACGCTTAAAAGAATCTTGCCCTGGTGCCAATCAAGTCATCAATTTACGTATCGAAACTTCGTCGATCACCAAAGGTAATGCCAATCAAATCGGCGCGGTAGAAGTGCTGGCATACGCCACGGCAATCTACACTTAATGAAGTATCACAACGTATTACCGCCAACCAACAACAACGTCACCCACCAGCATCCGGTCAGGGAGTTCGTTTATCTGCTGGGGGCATTGGCGGGGTTATTACTGCTATTGTATTGGCTGCTGGGTTTTTTTATTGATTTTGCGGTGGACAGTATTTCGCCGCAAAGCGAAATTGCGCTCTATCAAGCCACCAGCATGAGTCAACTATTCGAAGCAGACGAAAAGATTCAGCCTACAACAGCAAATGAGTCGGTGGGCAAGTTGTTGGCTGCACTCGCGCAGTGCACAGATATTGGTTATCCGATTGATTTATCGATAAAAGAAGCCCCGCAGATGAATGCACTGGCATGGCCCGGTGGTCATATCGTGGTGTTATCAGGGTTGCTCGACAAAGTGAAATCGCAAAACGGTCTGGCCTTTGTACTCGCCCACGAATTAGCGCATTTTAAAAACCGTGACCATTTGCGAGCAATGGGGCGCGGCGTGATATTACTTGCTGTATCTTCTTTGATTGGTGGCAGCGATACCTCGGCATTAATCATCCAGCTAACCGACATAGGCTCAGCCCAATTTTCGCAGCAAAGTGAAAGTGCCGCCGATGCCACTGCACTGGATATTCTCAATTGTCATTATGGTCACATAGGTGGTGCACTTGAATTTTTTCAACAGCTTGAACAACAGGACAGAACCATCGATTTTAGCCTGATGCATTACTTTTCGAGTCACCCACAGGTCAAACGCCGAATCGCCACACTTGAGCAACTGGGTCGTCAGCGGGGATATAAAAGCGAGCAAACCATTAATTGGCAAAAATAAATGTTAATCATAAAAGCCCACTTCATCCATCCGATAAAGCGGGCTGTTTTGATTAGCCCATGAAATAAGTACGCTTATTTACGTTCCTATTTATAGGATGGCGCAATGACCTCCAGTTCAGCATCTTCGACAGCGGCTACAACCTCAGCACGATTATCATCAGGCACCCGGTCAATCAACTTGTGAAAAGGATCAACCGCTGCTGTTGCTGGTTTTTTAGCAACACTGATGGATAGCTCAAATTCGCCGCCATCAAAGCGATGTTTCTTAAGGTAAATTACCTCGCCATCTTCATCAAACAAACCCACATCAATCAAATCATTCATCGCAATCGTCTGGCTTTCACCCAACTCACTCACCCGGTTTTTGCTCACTAATCCCTTTAAAGTGACCTGATAAAGCCCCTCTTGAGCCGGTTTGATGGTCGCTTGGGTGGTGCGCATATCCATCAGAGTGATATTTTCGAACAAGTCAGCAATTAAATACTGATAGTGCTCTGGTATATTACGTTTGATACGCGCAACCAACCCCGCACTGGTTGGATAAGGCTTATCGGGTCCGGCATATTTATATTCATTTAGGTAATCACGTAAAATCTGATGTAATTTATCCGCGCCTATATAATCACGCAAGGCATACATCACAATACCGCCCTTGTCATACAACACATAGTTATGATCGTCCGCCTCTACCAACGGCACCTCTTTATTACGCTCAGCACCACGGCCTCTTAAATAGCTGTCCAGTCCATAACGTAAAAACTGGCGCATGTTATCACTGCCAAACTGATGTTCCATTACCACCAACGCACTATACTGAGCCAGGGTTTCTGAGAGCATATTTGCTCCTTTAGTCGCCGAAGCACCGGTTTGATGAGGCCACCACTGATGGGCCATTTCGTGGGCAGTAACAAAAAATGGATAGTCTATTTCGTCTTTTCCCCCATCAAGGCGGGCAATAAAACCAATCGCTTCCGAATAAGGGATGGTGCCCGGGTACGATTGAGCAAAGCGGCTAAAACGCGGAAACTCAATAATACGCACATGATCAAACGGGTATTCGCCAAACGCTTTAGTAAATACTTCCAGTGACTGCTGCACACCACTGATCATGGTATCAATGTTATAGTCATGTCGTTCATGATGAAAAACCTTGATGGCTACATCGTTCCATTTGGCTTCTTTAACCGTATAACGAGCAGACACCACTGCCGGGAAAAACAGCGTCGCACGTTTGGCTTTATAACTAAAATACGCCCGGTCCCCTTCATTATACTGCTTGACCAATTCGCCTGGCGAAATGGCGGTTTGCCCCAAATCAGTAGACAACTCATAGTTGCTGCTCACCCAGTGACTGTCACCACTAAAGCCATTGCGCATCAACGCTTGCTTATCGCTGGCATCCGGCAACTCGGGCACAGCACCTAAACCAAAGTCAGCTCGGGTTCTGGCCGATTGTAATAAGCGTTGTGAGTCAAAGCCGATGACCGGAAAGTATTCAAGATCCAAAAACGTGCCATTTTCAAATATGCGTGCAGCCTGACGCTCAGCTGCAATCCCTTTAGGGGCAAAGCTAAATGCAAAGTTCAGCTGGGTTTGCTCACCTGGCATTAAAGGCTTGTTGAAAGTTAACACTTTAACTTTACTGGCTTTATCGTCAATCGCCTGAACATATTGTCGATCAAGACTTAAATCATCCAAATCCAGCGCCTGAGGTAAATTAACAAACACCTCAGACTGGGGTTGTTGAGTCAGATTCTTCAAGGTATAAGTCCCAGCCAACTTAAGTGAACGTTTGTTCGCATAAATATCCACCGCGAAATCGGCGTTCACAATACTTGGCTGGATCATTTTTTGATAAACTTCACGGTACTCACGCTCGTATTTAACTGAGTTTGCCACCTGCTCATCGGTAGATAATGTCGGGTTAATCACCAAGGTATTAACCATCAACAATACGGCTAAAGCACAGAAGCTCAGGCCGCTGACCGCAAATCCTTTTTTCCACTGGTTTGTTACATTGTTACGGGCATTGGCTAAACGGTTTCGCCACACGGTCTCTTCACCACGGGGCCACATTAGCACACTGACTTGTGCCAAAATCACTGCAAATGCCAGCCAATACGCTTTAAACCAAAAATGCGCGGCCAGATAAGTCCCATAACCATTCATATCTGAATACATTACCTCAGGGGCACTGCCAAAACGTAACAGCAAACTATCAATACCCAGCTGCGGCAAAAACAGGGTGCTCATATAAACAATCACCATGACGCCGTGACCGGCGTATTTGTTACCCACCAGGGTTTGAATAAACATTGCCAATGCCCCCAGTAACAAGGCTCTTGAGAAGTTGATTAGAAACAGTTCAACAAAATAGACGTGCCAGTCAAACTCGGTATAACCCGCACTCAGCTGGATCAACACACCAGCAATCGTCACCATCAACAACATCAGGGCGACCACACTCATCAGCGCAATAAACTTCGAAAAGTAGCCAAAAGCGGCAGGCACGGGCATGGCATCAGTCACCTGCTTGATACCAGCGTCTTTTTCACGCCACACCAACTCACCAGCATAAAACACAATCACAATTAAAATGAAAAACGAAAAGCCACCACCGAGTATATCCGTGATCATATACGTGGTTGGATAGGTAACCGTGCCAAACGTTTTACCCACATTGGCCGCAGCAAAGACAATAAAACCAATCGCAGCGGCCAGTAACACCAAAAAGTAACGGTTTTTAAGGGTTTGTAACAGCTCCAGCTTAAGCATACTAAAAAATGCCTGACGTTGACTCCAGCCATCAAATAACTGACGACCATAACGAGTTTTGGCACTGGCTTGAAACTTAATTCCGTCGTTGTGTTGTGATGGTTTTTTACTGGCTTTTTTAGCGGCCTTTTTACCTTCAAGTGACTCAACAAAATCAAACCGTCGATAACACCACACCAGCATCAGGGCACCCACTGTCAACCACAGCAAGCGGTTCATCAGCACACCCCAGGACAATGCTAGCAGCTGATTGTTTTTCTCACTGATACTCCAATATTGTCCAGCGTCCTCAGCAGCCTGCAAGCCAAACGGGTCAATCAACATACTGGCTGTTGAATCCCCCGGTGCCCCAATAGATATTGACGAAGCCACCCAAAAAAGGACCAGTAATAAACTGCCTATATACACCGGCATCATCTGGCGAAACAACGTCGCTAGGGTAAAGAAAATCGCCCCGGCCCATAACAGATTACCAATAATAAAGCTAAAATAAGGGCTCGCATAATACCAAAAATAATTTTCACCCAATGCCTCAGCAGGGATCAATCCAACCACGGTAGCTACGTAAGCCCCCAGTGGTATCGACAAAAAAATCAACGCTAGCACCATAAACGTGCCAACGAAACGGCCCACTAAAAACTGCCATTTAGTGACTGGTTTAACAAACATTAGCGAATGTATCCGGTGATGAAAATCTTGATAAACCGCCTGCCCCATAAAGGCCCCGACGGTGACTAATCCAATTACCCCAATCGACCCTAAGGTACCAACAATAGAATAAGCCCCGTTGACCAAAATGTTCGAATTGTCCATACTCATACGGACCGATTCAAACGCACCGCCAGCGAGCAAGGTAAACATAAAGGCCAGCACGGCATAACAACTAAAATAAATATAAGCAGCCGGGCTTTTAAAATGTCGCTGCAATTCAAATTTGGCAATATCAATGATCATGATTTATTCCTTATTTAGGCCTTTGATCGCACAAAAGTAGACATCTTCGAGATTTGGTTCAATCAGTTCAAAGCTACGGTCTGGGGCACTGTCGGAAAAACAATGAATCGCCGTGCTACCCAGCACCAAACGATGCGAAATTAATTCAAAGTCACGCTGATAATCAGCCAGCTGTTTGTTATCAATGATCTTTTTCCATACCTTGCTTTTGAGTTTGTCAATCAACGCCAGCGGATGCCCGGCCAGACGTTTTTGTCCTTTACAGATAATCGCCATATCAGCGCACAAGTCACTCACATCGGTGACAATGTGGGTAGATAAAATCACTACTATGTTACGGCCAATTTCGCTTAACAGATTATGAAAGCGGACTTGTTCTTCTGGATCTAGTCCGGCGGTAGGTTCGTCTACAATCACCAACTTAGGCTCGCCAAGCAACGCCTGAGCAATACCAAAACGGCGTTTCATACCACCGGAGTAACTGGCAACCGCTTTATGACGCATGTCATCAAGATTAACCAGTTGTAAAAGCTCATCAACTACCTGACGGCGTTGTTTTTTATCGCTGATACCTTTTAATACCGCAAAGTGATTGAGTAAATCATCGGCGCTGATATTCGGATACACATCAAAGTCTTGTGGTAAGTAACCAATCAGTTTACGTACTTCGTGCTTGTCTTCGAGCACATTGATATCACCAAAATGGATACTGCCGCTATCCGCATTTTGCAAGGTTGAGATGGTGCGCATTAACGACGATTTACCTGCGCCGTTAGGGCCGAGCAAACCAAACATGCCCGGTTTGATCGTCATTGATAAATCGTTTAACGCCTGAGTGCCGTTAGCATAGGTTTTATTGAGGTGTTGAATGTTAAGTTCCATGTGTCGCTCCGCCAATTTTTATCTTTTAAGCTAGGAGCCTGTCCGAGAATGAGACTCGACTGAGGAAAATTCGGATTTGGCTATTTTCCGCTCTTTTTCCAATTAAATAGTCAAACTATTCGCCTGAAAAAACCGCGAAAACGATCTCAAACCGACTTTACCTCAGAACCAGCCCTATTATCGGACAAGCTCCTAGCTGCTTAAAATGTCTTAAGGCGAATTTAGCGGTTCTTTATGGGCTTGAGTAAACTAATCGGTTAAGGCGGCCTTTCATCGGTTAAACAGCCGCTTACGCTTTAAGGGGGCTAAAAGGTGTTTAAACCGATGAAAACGACCGTTAACCGATGTAACAACCACTTTAACCGATAAAAACCAACCAAACTGGAGCAGATAACTTACACTGTGGTTACGAAAACACCAGTTCAATTGCCCTAATTTATGCTTAGTATTAAACAGCTTACCATTAAAAATCTGCGTCCACACACCAATGAAATAATCAGCCATCTGATATTTTGGTTACTGGCGATATTGCTCAGTCAGGTGCTTGATATCTCGACAGACACATTAAATACCAGCGACCTCCATCCGTACAAACTACTGGTCAGTGCCTGTTTTAATGTGGCGATTTTTTACTTTAATTATTGGTTCCTTATGCCAAGGTATATGGGCAGACGCTCAGGGTTTTATGCCATGGGCTTAATCTTGCTTGCGACAATCCCGGCGATCATCGAAACCCTGATTGATAATTCAATTATCGGTAATTCACTTGACCTTGCCTTTAACGACCCCTTACTCTCCTTATTGCACATTAATATCACCACCCACGGAATTTTTTGTCTGCTTTCTTTACTCATGCGCCTTCGTCAAGATTGGTTTATCAACCAACGTGTGCAACAGCAAATCAAAGCCCAACATACCCAAACCGAACTCGATTTATTAAAAAGTCAGGTTCACCCCCACTTTTTATTTAATACCCTGAACACCCTGTACAGCTCATCTTATGAATACGGCGACGAACAAACAGCCAATGGCATCGGCAAACTGTCTCACCTACTGCGTTATATGCTTTACGAAACCAAAGCCGAGCAGGTGCCGCTCGAAAATGAAATCGACTACCTGCAAGACTATATCGACCTGCAAACCCTGCGTTTTGGCCAAGAGGTGACGGTCACTTTTACGGTTAATGGTGATCCCGATAACATCACAGTAGCCCCGATGTTATTTATCACTTTAATCGAAAATGCTTTTAAGCACGGTATCAGTGTCGCCAAACACTCAACAATAGTCATACAAATTGACATTACGTTAGATAAAGTGGTGCTAAGCGTCGAAAATGACATTCATCGCCAACGAGCAAAAAGCGTACTGGAAGGTCATGCAGGCGGTCTGGGGCTGGAAAATTTACAGCGACGTTTGGCTTTGCTCTATCCACAACGACATCAATTGTTTACCATACAAGAAAATCAACGATTTAAGACCCACCTGGAGCTAAGATGAGTTTAACCACAGTGGTCATTGATGACGAAGCCCGGGCGCTGAGTTTAATTGTCGATTACGTTAATAAAACCCCTACGCTAAATCTGCTGGCCAGTTTTCAAAATGCGATTGAAGCGCTTGAGTACCTCAGCCAAAACAAGGTTGATTTATTATTGCTTGATATTCAAATGCCAGACATTACCGGGCTAGAGTTATTACAAAGTTTGCCGGTCAAACCGCTGGTGATCTTTACCACCGCCTACCCGGAGTATGCAGTCGAAGGTTTTGTCCTTGATGCGCTTGATTACCTGGTTAAACCGGTGATGTTTCCGCGTTTTTTAAAAGCCGTTAACAAAGCGATTAAACAGGCCAGTTTACTCAATCCACCAATGCCCCCGGCACAACCCACACCACCAACCCAAGTTATCAGCGAAACCGCAACCACCCCGCCACCCGCCGAATCCGGCTATTTATTTATTAAAGTCGACAGTCACTGGACCCGCCTGCAATTAAGCGATATTCGTTACATCCAAGGCAGTGGCGACTATGTGGCTATTCATCTGCTCGACAATCGTAAATTACTGAGTTTACAAACACTGACCCAAATGATCAGCCGTTTACCTGCCCATGATTTCTTTCGTATCCATCGCTCTTATATTGTTAATTTAAATCATGTTGATACGGTTGAAAAAGATCACCTGCTCATTGGTGATGCCGATTTAACCATTGGCAAAAGTTATCGCATCGACTTCTTTAAACTAGTGGCAGCGGGAAGCTCATTGCAACGCGGTTAAAAGTTACCCGGATAGCAGTTACATAAAAGGAAATAATTATAAAATACAGCATCGCTCAACCAGGTAATTAAGTTACACTATACGCCAATATGATCACCTCACTGGTATTGAAATTGACGAAGCAATGCTAAATCTGTAACCGTAAAATGTGAATTGAACTTTGGCGGTTAACTTTGACGGTTAACTTTGACGGTTAACTTTGACGGTTAACTTTGACGGTTAACTTTGACGGTTAACTTTGACGGTTACAGTAGAGTCTGTATCAATTGATTTTTCAATACGTTGGTGCAATTGAGGAAAAATAGTGTGTTTCCCCCAGTATAACCCCTTATCAAAGACAACTCTGACACGACTTTAAGCTTATAAAGTCTCAACATTAATGCAAGATACCTAGTTTCACACCGTACTATATTCACAAGCCGGTCCAGCCCTCAAAGTCGTTGATGACGACATAATGCACCATTTCGAAATCAATTTTGTGCTCAATGACTTTAAAGCCCAGGGCAGTAACTTGCCCTTGTTATACCAATTACAGGGTAATTCGAGTACAATCAAAAGTGTGCTGTTTCATGGCACAGTACCGCGACTGGTAAAAGAAGAGAGGATTCGCGTTTTTTATGGGTTTTTCTGGTCAGGAATTTATTCAAACGGCGGCTTGCTTTGGCCATTTAAGATAACCACTGGTGAGTCGTTTTAGTCATATATCCTCAACATTTCGTCTTGAATCTAAAACAGCCAAAATAACCTGTGTACCAAGGAGCTTGTCCGAGAATAGGGCTAGTGCTGAGGGAAAGCGGGTTTGAGATCGTTTTCGCGGTTTTTTCAGGCGAAT
>JBLHHD010000082.1:0-8707 GCA_047614605.1 Alteromonadaceae bacterium | reverse complement strand
CACAGGCGTCGAGCACCCGATCACCCGGTTGTACATCCATTACCTGTGCAGCAAACTGGGCAGCCCCATCTTGCACAGCACAACTGCCTTGTTCAAAGCCCGGCAGCCTAAACACATCAATAGCTTTGTCTAGTCGGATACCTTGCTCTAAAGGCTCATGGGTATGAGTGGCGATATCGGCGTCATTGAGTTGTTTGACATAATTAGCCCGCGAAAATTGCTGCTGATTAACCCTTAACCACATTGGCGCTTGTTGCTGATTGGCTAGCAAAATTGGCTCCCACTGCTGGGGATAAAGCGCTTTTACTTGTTTGATAAACCAGTTGGGATGACCTAAACGACAGCTGTCAACTTTTTCAGCTTGCTCATCAAGTTTTTGTTGCTGGCGTTGAAAACTTCTTAGCACCGCATTAATCATGCCTTTCATACCCGATGCATTCATCGATATCACCGCTTCAACGGTTTCGGATATGGCCGCATGAGCCGGTATTCGCATCATTGATAATTGATAAAACCCCACATAAAGCAAAAACACAAAAGGGCGTTGCTTGCCTTTAAGCGGTTTTTGCAGTAATCGAGAGCTATAAAAATCGAGCTTGGGTAACCAGCGTAATACCCCATAACACAGCTGTTGCAACAACGCTTTGTCTTTGGGATTAATTAGCTTATCCTGTGCCACGGGGAGTACATCAGACAGTGAACGGCCTTTATCAACTACCTGGAAAAGGCAGCCAGCGGCCAGTGCGCGAATATTTTCGGTTCGTCGGTTCATTGGTTCTCGTTAGTCGCGCCGATAATGCTACCCACAGTAAACCATGTGGCTCGGGCGTTAATAAATTCGTGAGCCGCCATCGGTTTTTTACCCGGTGGTTGCAGTGAGGTAATGTTTAGTATTTGCTGATCGCCAGCAGCCACCTGTATACCCGCTTTATTAGCGGCTAAAACCGTGCCCGGCGTAGCATCGGTTGATGCGTCAAGCACATTGGCTTGCCAGATTTTAACGTTTTTGGCCTTGCCATTGTCATCCACAGTGACATAACTGACCGGCCATGGATTAAAAGCCCTAATACAACGCTCTAATGCACAGGCTGATAATTGCCAATCCATCAACGCTTCTTCTTTAGAGAGTTTTTTAGCGTAATTGGCCTGCTCATCATCCTGCTTTTGTGGCTCAATGTCACCCACAGCAATTTTATCCAGCGCCTCGACTAAAGCCACAGGACCACTTAATGCCAGTTTATTGTACATAGTTGTACTGGTATCGGTGGGTTCAATCGGGGTTTTTTCAATGCTGATAATATCACCGGTATCCAAACCGATATCCATTTTCATTATGGTCACACCAGTTTGTGTATCCCCCGCCCAAATTGAACGTTGAATAGGTGCAGCACCACGCCAGCGAGGCAAAATCGAACCATGCACATTAATGCAGCCGTATTTTGGTGTATCCAGTACCACTTGAGGCAAGATCAAACCATAGGCCACAACAACCATCAAATCGGCGTTAAGCTCGGCCAGTGCCTGTTGAGCATCGGCTTTTCTCAATGAAACCGGTTGATAAACCTCAATATCATTGGCAAGCGCCAGGGTTTTGACTTCACTGGCAGTGAGTTTTTTGCCTCGTCCCGCCTGGCTGTCCGGTTTGGTATAAACGGCGATTACCTGATGCTTTGATTGCAACAAAGCCGTTAAATGGCGGGCAGCAAATTCCGGCGTACCGGCAAATATTATGCGTAGGGCTTTTGACACTATAAATCCTTACTCGTTGTCATCCACAAATCATATTATCTGATTGGCGCACGCGGTTAAGCCATTTTTCTCGCCATGGCACGAGCTTCTTTTTCAAGCTTTTTGCGAATGCGTTCGCGCTTAAGTGGCGACAGATAATCGACAAACAACTTGCCATTAAGGTGATCAATTTCGTGCTGAATGCACACCGACAGCAGCTCTTCGCCGTCGAGGGTAAATTCGTTACCTTCACGATCCAGTGCTTTAACCGTAACTTTTTCGGCTCTTTCAACCTTGGCATATTGATCAGGCACCGACAAACAGCCTTCTTTGGAAGTTTGTGACCCTTCGCTGGCAATAATTTCGGGGTTGATTAGCACGATCGGCTGGTCGCGCTCTGCAGAGACATCGATCACTATCAATCGTTGATGAATATCCACTTGGGTAGCCGCGAGGCCAACCCCTTTTTCGACTTCCATGGTTTCAAACATATTGTCGATAATAGTTTGCAGTTGCGGGGTGATTTGAGTAATGGGCTTAGCCACATTTCTTAATCGTTTATCGGGAAAACGTAAAACATTTAAAACAGCCATAAGCGTTACAAATTACAAGCGTTGATTTAGTATGTATGATATGTTTTCAAGTCTAGCGATTTACGCGCAATATTTATAGTGAAAGTTTCGATTCAATGCCACCTGAGGCGTTTTTTCTGGTAAATTTCTCGCGTAATGGTTCGCTTCAACCCATAATAAAAAGATATTCGGCCTGAGGGAACCTCATGTTTAATCGACTTATCACCTTAATTACCCTGCTTGTGATGCCATTACAGACTATTGGCGATGTATTAACTGTACGCAAAGATGCTCCGCAACGTTATGTGGTCAAAAAAGGCGATACTCTGTGGGACTTGTCAGGCATTTACCTTACCGATCCAGTGTTATGGCCCAAACTGTGGCGCTTTAATCCACAAATTAAAAACCCTCATTTAATTTACCCCGGTGATGTCATTGGTTTGACTTATGATGCCCAGGGCGTGCCAATACTGAATATCAACAGCAAAGTCATTAGGCTATCGCCGAAAAAGCGCATAACCCCTAAAAGCAAAATAGCCATTCCTACGTTACCCCTTAAACTTATTCGCCCTTACCTGACTTATGACCAATCCCTAGATGGTCAATACCTCGACACACTGCCCTACCTACTAGGCAGTGATGGCAGTAATAAAAAGTGGATCGACGGTCAGATTTTATACGTCAATGAGCCGTTAAAAAATCCGGGTAACTACGCGATTTACCGTAAAGGTCAAGCTTATACCAATATTGGTAAAAAAAGGCCACTAGGTTACCAGACCGAATTGGTTGGTATTGCCACACTTCTCAGGACCGGCGACGATAACGGGGAGCCTGCCGCCATTAAAGTCACCACCGCATTAAGCGAAATCAAAGCCGGAGACAAGGTATTACCGATTAATGAAGGTCAGTCTTTGCCGGTGTTTTTCAAAATGACCAAACCACAAGTGCTAATCGAGGCGACTATTATTGCCTCACCAGAGCATTACCGGCAGTTCTCCCATTATGATGTTGTGGTATTAAATGCAGGACTCGCCCAACAGGCGCAGGTTGGTAACTTGCTCGACATTTATCATCAGTCGCCTTTAGTTATTGATACCAACAAGCTTCCCAAATATTATGACGATGCCTCCACTTTCGAAAGGTTTGCCAGTGATATCGAACAAGATGATGAGCAATATACTAGCGAAGAAACTGCCGTGGCTGAAGAAAGCGCCGTGGCAGTTGCAAAAACTGAAGAAGACGGTGACGATGAGGTAGCAACTCCCGCCAGAAAAATGTTACGCCATATGCCCAAAGAAAAAATTGGTCAGCTAATGATATTTAAAGTTTATCAAAATATCAGCTATGCTTTGATCATTACCACCAGCAAACCTGCGGTGGTGGGTGATACCACGTTTGTTTCCTTAAAAAGACAAACCCCTGAGGTGAGCGACGAAGCAGGGCCTGAGCAAAATCCATGGTTTTTTGGTGACTCAGATGAAGCAAGCCGCTAAACCCGTTTTCGAATTTTTATAAAGGTTATCGTAATTTAATTTGAACATCATCAACAAAGAACATTATTAAGGATTAATATGAATACTCAAAGCATGGAAGCGTTGCGCCATAACGCCATCCTATATCTGACCCCTAAATTGGGCGTAAAAACCCTACAAAAACTACTGACACATCATGATATTACCCTTAACGAACTGTTAAGCCTTGATGCCAGACACCTCGAATTACTCAAACTAAACCCCAAGCAAGTCAAAGCCATCTGCCAGCCTGATGAACACATCATCGAGCAAGTAACCCAATGGTGTGACACTAGTGATCAGTATATTCTCAGCTACTTTGCGCCAGAGTTGTTAAACAACTACCCAGAATACTTAAAAAACATCGCCAGTCCGCCGTTATTGCTCTTTATTAAAGGTAACCCCGATTTACTTCACCAACCACAACTGGCGATGGTGGGGAGTCGCAACCTGACGATCACCGGACAAGACAATGCGATGATGTTTGCCAGCCAAATAGCCCGGCTCGGTATCATCATTACCAGTGGTCTCGCAATTGGGGTAGACGGATACAGCCATCGTGGGGCACTAAATGGTGGGGGTAAAACAGTAGCGGTATTGGGATCTGGCCTCAATCAAATCTATCCCAAAAGGCACTTTCATCTGGCGGCTGAGATCATCGATAGTGGCGCTTTGGTTTCAGAGTTTTTGCCCAACCAAACCGCCAGAGCAGAGAATTTCCCCCGTAGAAACCGGATCATATCCGGCTTGTCTCAGGGCACTTTAGTGGTTGAAGCCGCAATAAAAAGCGGCTCACTCATTACCGCTAAATATGCACTCGAACAAGACCGTGAAGTGTTTGCCATACCCGGTTCAATTCACAATCCGATGAGCAAAGGTTGTCACGCACTAATCAAACAAGGGGCTAAACTGGTAGAGACTATCCACGATATCATCGAAGACATACCCCTTTTCGTTAAGCATATTGCCACACAAGCCAACCCCCCCGAAGCGACCCAAACAGCCCCAGGCAACAAAAGTAACAGCCAATCTCCCCTGCTAGCTTTTATTGGTTTTGAAGCCACACCAGTCGATATTATTGCTCAACGCAGCAATCAGCCGGTAGAGCAGGTATTAGGTGAGTTACTTGAACTCGAAATTCAGGGGGATATTGCCGCTGTTGCAGGAGGTTATACTCGTCTTTGAAACGGTGATAATGCAAAAAGTGCCATTGTTTATAAAAAAATCACACTAAACATTAAATAAATCAAAAAACCAACCGATAGTTTAAAATGAAGTAAGGACTTTGTTGCAAAGCGGTCTATGCTATAAAGAGAGAGTCTTGGGTGTGCCGACAAAGGATCTAACCCGCCTGGCACGAATTACCAACCTGTGGGTTGCTATAAGCCAGAGGTTTTGTGAACAACAATAAGCAAGGCGCTCCTTTATATTTCCCTGATTTTAAGGAGACCCGCTTACCAACACATAAATATTTGTAGTCACACCTTTACAGGCCCGCAGTATATTTGAAGTGGCTGTTTTTAATGAGAAGGAAATAATTATGTTTGATATCCTTATGTACCTATTTGAAAATTACATTCATAGTGAAACTGAAATGCGCGTCGATCATAATGAATTAACCGACGAACTTTCTCGTGCAGGCTTTCACGAAATTGACATTTACAAAGCACTCAGCTGGTTAGAGAAACTCGCCAACCTGCAAAAAAGTGAAGACAGACCTTATGCCACCCCAGGCAGTCAGCAATCTATGCGTATCTATACCGCTGATGAAATGGCCCGTCTTGACGTTGAATGCCGTGGGTTTATTTTATTTTTAGAGCGGGTCGAAGTGCTTAATTTTGAATCCCGCGAAATGGTCATCGACCGGGTTTGTGAACTTGACGAGCCATTAATCTGCCTTGAAGACCTAAAGTGGGTGATATTAATGGTGCTGGTCAACATCCCCGGTCATGAACAAGCTTACGCTCAAATGGAGGACCTGGTATTTGATGAAGTTGACGGCCCTTTGCATTAGATGTGAGGTAGTGGCTTCAACATCAAGCCTACCCATTCAAAAGCCGGCGTAATATTGATTGCGCCTGTTTGGTTTTATTCTCTTTTATTCTAGTCCCACACTGGCGCGCCTGTGGCTTTGTGGCATAATCCTCTACCACTGATGCAATCACCGTTTGGCTGAACCATGAGCAAAAAAGACCCGGAATTATTTGCCCCTCACAAACATGCCGTGGAAAAAGAAAAGGAAGTCTGCCCACAGTGTGGCTCAGAGCTAATTATTCGTAACTCCAAGAGTGGTCCTTTTATTGGCTGTGCCAACTACCCTACCTGCAACTTCACCCGAAACATGGGCGACCATCACGTATCAGTAGTGAAATTGCTCGATCAGCCTGCTTGCCCAGAATGTGCGAGTCAGTTGGCGGTTAAAAATGGTCGATACGGTATGTTTATCGGTTGCAGCCACTTTCCTGAGTGTTCATACGTTGCCCACCTTGATGAGCAAGAAGACACTGGCGTTGCCTGTCCTTCGTGTAAAAAAGGCGAATTATTGGGGCGTAATAACCGTTACGGCAAAACCTTTTTTGCTTGTAACGCCTATCCAAAGTGCAAATACGCCGTCAATTTTAAACCCGTATTACAAACCTGCCCACAATGCCAGTGGCAATTATTAATCGAAAAACAAACCGCCAAAGGCTTACAACTTCAATGCCCGCAAAAAAGTTGCGATTACAAAGCACCTATCCAATGAGCGCCATGCTGACTCTATAGCAAAGCACAAGTAAACACAGTAGCAAAATTGCCACCGGATCAGTATAATCTGTGGCGAACTCACTATTGACTTTATAAGGGCCTAATTAATGACATCACCGTTTGTTGCTATCCTGATGGGATCAGATTCTGACTTACCAATCATGCGTTCTACTATGGAAGTATTAAAAACCTTCGATATTCATTTTGAAGTCAAAGTGACTTCTGCTCACCGCACACCTGCGGCAACTCATGCTTACGTCACTGGTGCAGAAGCTCGTGGTTGTGAAGTCTTTATCTGTGCGGCTGGTTTAGCCGCTCATTTAGCAGGTGCCGTTGCCGGTATCACCACTTTGCCAGTGATTGGTGTACCAATCGATGCTGGTCCATTAAAAGGCCAGGACGCTTTACTTTCTACCGTTATGATGCCAGGTGGCGTACCTGTAGCTACTGTTGCCATCGGTAAAGCTGGTGCCAAAAATGCCGGCTATCTGGCGGCACAAATGCTGGCCGTTGCCGACCTGGGCATGCGTGCCAAAGTGAAGGCTGAACGTCAAAAAAGCGCTGAAGAAGTCATGGCAAAAGATGCTGCTCTACAAAAAGAACTTAACACATAAGCTAGCGACATGCCGATGAATGAGAATATCCAAATAGACCCGGCGGTACTCGCTGGGTTACATCAGGGCAAGGTGATTGCTTACCCTACCGAAGCCGTTTTTGGTTTGGGTTGCGATCCTAACGACCCGGAAGCTGTCGACGCACTGCTGGCAATCAAAAATCGCCCTCGTAGCAAAGGCTTGATTTTAGTAGCTGCCGATTACTGCCAATTACTGCCTTACATTGATGACAGTCAACTCACACCCGAGCAAAAGGGGGCGATTCACGCCAGCTGGCCGGGTCCTACCACCTGGGTTTTTCCTGCTGCTGAACTAACACCAAAGTGGTTAACCGGGGATTTTGGTACCATTGCCGTTAGAGTTAGCGATCACCCTGTGGTACGCCAACTATGCCGAGAGTTTGGCAAAGCAGTGGTATCCACCAGTGCCAACCTCACGGGTCAGCCTGTGATCACCGATATTGAAACGCTAAAACAGCAACTGGGTGAGCAAGTTGAACTTATCCAGCCGGGCCACACCGACCCCCAGCAACAGCCTTCAAAAATTATCGATGCCCTCACCGGTGTCATCTACCGAGATCAGACCAGCCAAAAAGGAAAAAAAGTACAAAGCGTAGATATCGAAATCGTAAAAACTTTTTTGTTAGCCTTACAGGACAAAATTTGTGATGCGCTGGCGATTGTCGATGGCGAAGGTTTGTTTAGTGAAGATAACTGGCAGCGCCCTGCTGGTGGTGGAGGCCGTACCAGAGTTTTAACCGACGGTAATGTCATCGAGCAAGGTGGAGTAAACTACTCATACGTACATGGCGATAATATGCCAGCGTCAGCCACTGCTCATCGTCCAGAGCTTGAAGGACGTTCATTTCAGGCATGTGGTGTATCGTTGGTGATCCACCCCAAAAACCCCCACATTCCGACTTCTCATGCCAACGTTCGGTTTTTTATCGCCGAAAAAGAAGGTTGTGATCCGATTTGGTGGTTTGGTGGCGGATTTGACTTAACCCCATTCTACCCGGTTGAAGAAGACGTTATTCACTGGCATCAGGTCTCAAAAGACTTATGCACACCCTTTGGCGAAGACGTGTATGCCAAATATAAAAAATGGTGTGATGAATATTTTTACCTTAAACATCGTAATGAAACCCGTGGTGTTGGCGGACTATTTTTTGATGACTTAAACGAGTGGGATTTTGATAAGAGTTTCGAATTTATGCAGGCCGTAGGTGAGGGTTTTCTGGATGCTTACCTGCCGATTATAGCTCGGCGAAAAGACACCGAATATAGCGCAGCACAACGCAATTTTCAGCTGTATCGCCGGGGTCGTTATGTTGAATTTAACCTAGTTTACGACCGTGGCACCTTGTTTGGTTTACAAACAGGCGGTCGCACCGAATCAATTTTAATGTCGATGCCACCACTAGCCCGTTGGGAGTACGACTACAACCCCGAGCCAGGTTCACTAGAAGCCGACCTATACGAAAACTACCTAGCCCCTCGCGAATGGGTTTAATACATGGACGTATTAATGCAATTGC